>BPHB01000001.1:1885000-2076746 GCA_026003335.1 Chitinophagales bacterium
GCTACAGCCGGCATTTGATAATACCGGAGTTTAACATTGAAGGACAGCGCAAACTTAAGAATGCCCGGGTGCTGGTGATTGGTAGTGGAGGCCTGGGTAGTCCTGCATTGCTTTATCTGGCAGCAGCCGGAGTAGGCCATATCGGCATTGTAGATTTTGATAAAGTGGATGCCAGCAATCTGCAACGACAAGTACTATTCACCATGCAGGATGTGGGCAGACCCAAAGTAGAGGCTGCCAAAGAAAGGCTCCTTGGGCTTAATCCTTACATTCAGATTACCACTTATAACACCCACCTGAATGCCTCCAATGCACTGGATATTTTCAAAGACTGGGATATCGTCTGTGACGGCACAGACAATTTTCCGACCCGCTATCTTGTGAATGACGCCTGTGTATTGCTGGGTAAAACCAATGTGTACGCATCCATCTTCCGGTTTGATGGACAGGTGACGGTTTTTAACTACCGTTATCCCAACGGAGAATATGGCCCCAATTATCGGGACCTGTATCCCGAACCACCTCCACCGGGGTTGGTGCCCAGTTGTGCCGAAGGAGGTGTGCTGGGAGTGCTGCCCGGCATTATAGGCAGCCTGCAGGCTAACGAAACCATTAAAGTCATCACCGGGCTGGGGGAACCCTTGGTAGGGCGTATGTTTGCTCTGGACGCACTGACTTTTCACACCCGCATTTTCCGATTCAAAAAAGACCCCAATAACCCTATCAGCGGGCAGAATCCTACTATTAAAAAACTCATAGATTACGAGCAATTTTGTGGCATACCGCAACAGAAACAGCAAAATCAAAAATCACAGCAAGGCGTGAAAGAAATAACCGTTCAGGAATTAAAGGCAATGCTGGACAATCAGGAGGATTTTCAGCTTATTGATTGCCGCGAGCCCTACGAGTATGAAATAGTCAACCTACAGGGCGAACTGATACCCCTGGGCCAGATTCTGGAGGCTAAAGATCGTATAGCCACAAATAAAAAAGTGGTGATTCATTGTCGCAGCGGACAACGCAGCGCCAATGCTATCAAAGCGCTTGAACAGAAATACGGATTTGAAAACCTTTATAATCTCAAGGGTGGCATTTTAGCATGGGCCGCAGAGATTGATCCAAGCCTGCCTCGCTATTAATTTGCCCCGGATTATCCAAACAACATACCCCAGCCTAATAGGGGTCAGCCATCCATGGCCTACCCGTTTGCTGCTATCTGCAAGAATTCCCAGCTTGCCAGCATAAAGCCGCCGGGCCCGTATGATAAAAAAATGTGTGGCCAACTCTGAAGACACCTCCGCTTCTATCATGCTCTATATACCCTGGAATGGAAATTTCGGTTTAACTTAAACACCACAATAATTCACCTTGCCGCTGATAAGTAAAAACGATATAATTCTGGCCGCACATCTTGACCGGCTGGGGCTACGCTTTACAGCAGATCTGCTGATGCAGGCCTTGGGGCTGAACAAAATGAACCGTCTGTATGAAAAGCTTTCCGGCAAGCAGGGACTTGATTTTCTGGATGCCGCCCTGAAAGAATTGAACATCCGATACATTGTTGCGCCCGATGACTTAAACCATATTCCTGCCAGCGGATCATTCATTACCGTTTCCAATCATCCTTTCGGAATTCTGGACGGTATGCTTCTCATCCGCATCATATCTCAGAAGCGCCCGGATTATAAAGTAATGGCCAACTTTCTCTTACAGCGAGCAGAGCCTGTAAGACATTACTTCATCAGCGTGGATCCTTTTGAAGGACAAAACCGGAAACGACAAGGACGCAACATCAGGGGTTTGAAAGATGCCCTCCAGCATCTTAAATCAGGGGCGCCTTTGGGCATATTCCCCGCCGGAGAGGTTTCTACTTTTCAAAATGGATTCAGGAACATTGGCGACAAAGAGTGGCCTCTCTCTATTATCAAGTTTATCAAGAAAGCGGAACAACCCGTTGTCCCTATTTATTTTCATGGCAGCAACCGTCTGATTTTCCATCTTCTGGGTAAAATACATCCTGCCTTGCGTACGGCCTCTCTGCCGTCAGAAGTCTTCCATCAGCGTGGTGAAATAAAAATCCGGATTGGTCATCCGGTGAGTGCATGGGAGCAGCAGAAATTCACGGTTGAGCAGCTGGGCAAATTTCTTCGTGCAAAAGTGTATGCTTTGGGCCGTCCCTTATCCGAAAAAAAAACGCTTCAGCAAAAACTGCTGCAACTTAAAAAGCCACAAAAAATTATTGATCCCCTGCCCGTTCAACGTCTGCGTGAGGAAATTGATAATCTCCAGAATCGGAAATTACAGGTGAAAGACCATCTGGAAGTCTATCTGGCGCCCTCTTCCAGCATACCCAACATACTTAAAGAAATAGGGCGGCTGCGGGAAACCACCTATAGAGCTGCCGGAGAGGGCACCAACAAGAGTGTTGACCTGGATGATTTTGACAAATACTATGAGCACTTATTCCTATGGGATAGGAAAAACGAAAAAATAGCAGGCGCATACAGGATCGGTAAAGGAGATGAAATTTTCATGAGCTACGGCATCAAGGGGTTTTATACTTCCACCCTGTTTCATTATGATGAAGCTTTCACCCCCTACCTGAAAGGCTGCCTCGAACTGGGACGCTCTTTCGTTATTGAGGAGTACCAGAAAAAAACCTTCCCTCTTTTTCTGCTGTGGAAAAGCATTGTGCAGTTTCTGCAGCAACATCCTCAATATCGTTATCTGTTAGGACCTGTAAGCATCAGCAGCAGTTATTCAGAATTGTCCCGTTCACTGATAATTCAATTTATTAAGAGGTTTTACTATGATGCAGCACTTGCTCAGCTGGTACATGCAAGAAGAGCATATCAGGTAAACGAAAGGGATGAGCTGGGTATCATTCTTGACACCTTCAGCGACAATCTCAACGAGTTAGATCGTCTGATCGCTGACATTGAGCCTTCCCGTTTTAGGATTCCGGTACTGTTAAAAAAATATATTCGTCAGAATGCCCGCATCATCGGCTTTAACCTTGACCCAAAATTCAACAATGCCCTGGATGGCCTGATGATTCTGGACTTGAAAAACCTGCCGGAAAGTAATGCTTACCGCTTGTAGCGTTCTCCAATGCCAGACGCAGAGTTAATTTTCATCAGAGGGATTCTAACCGTCCCCCGTCAACAGGCAGGTTAATACCATTAATATAGGCTGCAGCCGGGGAAGCCAGAAATGCGGCCGCAGCAGCAATCTCGTCAGGTTTTGCAAAGCGCTGCAGAGGCACCTGCTTCTGCATGTTTTCAATGACAATGTCTCGGTGCAGTCCTGTCTTTCTTACACTGTCCTGAATAATTTCATCCAATCGCTCGGTCATGGTAAAACCCGGCAAGATATTGTTCACTGTGATGCCATATTCTCCGAGCTCAAACGACAGGGTTTTTGCCCAACTGGCCACAGCCCCTCTTACCGTATTAGAAACACCGAGCCCCCTGATAGGAGCTTTCACGGAAGTGGAAATGATATTGATAATGCGGCCATAACCAGACTTTTTCATACCTTCCACCGTCAGTTGGGCAAGCAATTGATTACAAATAAGATGTTTGGTGAACGCACTCACATACTCTTCAGGCTTCGCATACAGTGCAGGCCCGCCTGGGGGTCCTCCGGTGTTATTCACCAAGATATGAATTATACGGCCGCTACGCCTGAGGTATTCGGCCACTTTGGTTTTCAGTTCATCGGGATAGTTGTAATCGGCTTCAATCAGGTCATGCTGCTGACCGCTGCTTCGGTCAAGGGAGCCCATAACATCAAGCAGCAGCTCACGACTCCGGGCTACCAGCGTAACACTTGCGCCCAGAAGAGCGAGCTCCACAGCAATAGCCCGACCAATACCTCTGCTGGCTCCGCCCACAAGGGCATTTTTCCCTGTTAAGTTTAAATCCATACTCCGAAGATAAATTTTATTTCTTCCATGACCGGATAAAAAGGTTGTTCCGTAACTTAGATAGCAAAAACCAGTTTATGCCAATTCAATCACCCATACATTTCAAGCAATGGATTGATGACCACCGCCATCTGCTGAAACCTCCGGTGGGAAACCAGGTTGTTTATAAAGGCAATCAAGACTTCATCGTGATGGTGGTAGGCGGACCGAATGCCCGAAAGGATTTTCACTACAATGAAGGGGAGGAGTTTTTTTACCAGCTGGAAGGAAATATCACCGTGCGCATAATGGAAGACGGCCACCCCCGTGACATTGTCATCCGCGAGGGGGAAATCTTTTTGCTTCCGCCCAGAGTGCCTCATTCTCCGCAACGCGGTGCGAACACTGTTGGGCTGGTAATAGAACGCCACAGACGACCGGGCGAAAAAGACGGCTTCATGTGGTTTTGTGAAAATTGCAACAACAAGCTTTATGAAGAATACTTTGAGCTCACCGATATCGTGCAGCAATTGCCTCCGCTGATGAAGAAATTCTATGACAATGTGGACCTGCGTACCTGTAAAAAATGCGGAGCCGTTATGCAGCCTCCTGCCAAGCCCGAATAGCGCCTGATGCTCAAGATTGACATCCACACCCACATTATACCCCAAACACTACCCCGCTGGACCCAGAAATTCGGGTACGGTGGCTTTGTGGAATTGGAACATTTTGCACCCGGACGGGCCAACATGCTCATCGGTCAGACCAAATTCCGCGAAATTCAGTGCAACTGCTGGGACGCAAATGTGCGCATTAAAGAGTGCGATGCCCATGGTGTGCACGTGCAGGTGCTTTCTACCATTCCGGTGCTGTTCAGCTATTGGGCCAAACCTCAGGATGCGCTGGAGATTGCGCGTTTCCTCAATGATCATATTGCCGGGGTGGTGCAGCAGCATCCGAAAAGATTTGTTGGCCTGGGAACCGTACCCCTTCAAGATCCTGCGCTGGCGGCAAAAGAACTGGAGCGCTGCATCACCGAGCTTGGCCTGGCCGGAGTGGAAATCGGCTCGCACGTAAATGACTGGAACCTTAACGCCCCCGAGCTGTTTGATTTTTTCAAAACCGCACAGCAGTTAAATGCCTGCATTTTTGTGCATCCATGGGACATGATGGGCAAAGACAAGATGCCTGATTACTGGCTCCCCTGGCTGGTAGGTATGCCTGCAGAAACAGCTCTGGCTATCTGCTCTATGATTTTCGGTGGAGTTTTTGAAAAACTGCCCGCCCTTCGTGTTGCCTTTGCACATGGCGGAGGCTCATTCCCGGCTACCATCGGAAGAATAGAACATGGTTTTCATGTCCGCCCCGATGTTGTTGCCAAACATAATCCCGTCAACCCAAGACACTATCTGGGACGTTTCTGGCTGGATAGCCTGGTACATGATGCCCGCATGCTGGAATATCTGGTGCATCTTGTGGGTGCCGACAGGGTTTGTCTGGGAAGTGATTATCCCTTTCCGCTTGGAGAACCGGAGCCGGGACGTTTGATTGCATCCATGCCTTTTAACTCCACGGTGAAGGAAAAACTGCTGGCAGGTGCGGCCTTGCAATGGCTGAATATGGATAAGGGGAAATTTGTTCCCTAAACGTTTCTCACTACTTTAACCCGGCTTTCCATTAATGCATAGGCCGGTAGTGATTTATCTGTTCACCTAAAATATCCGAAAAAAAACTGCACATCCGTTACTCAAATGGCACAAGTATGAGAAGGTCTCTCATCTTCCGGGAAATTCTCCTAACGCTCACCATTTAATAAAGCCGGAAGCTGTTGCTGCAATTCCCTGAAACTGTGCCGGATGTCGGCTTGCCTGCGCGCAATGTCGTCCTCCATTTGCTGAATCAGGTGTTCGTAGGACAAAGCAGGTTTTTTCTTTAAGGAATGTACCACATGGAGTTGGTCCAGAAAATGACCGGTCTGGTCTTCCAGCGGTTTGACAAGGGCTATCAACCTGGCTGCCTGTGCATTTTTTTCTGATAGAATTTCCAGGACGTAGTGTGCAGTTTTGAGTTTCTTCCTGGCACTATGCACAGACCCTCTTTCAACCAGTCTGAGTGCTTTTTCTATCTGGTGTACGCTAAAATCAAAGATTGCTCCGGTGAGCTCAGGCTTGCGCCATTGGGTGAACACCGGCATACAGGCTTGTTGGAATTTTCTCCATGCTTTCAATTTAGAGAATACACGGAGCGCCTGTTGCAACCGCTTTACCCGGCACTGCGTAGCCGGCTGCCTGTGCGGCTTTTGCTTCCACTTCTTCAAAATCATGCTTTCCATCTGAGCATCTCTTATCCTGCCGGCCTTGCGGAAAATTTTTATCAGTTTTTGTGCGTGTTTTAGCTTCATTACACACCGATTATCCAGATGTTGCACCAGCAAAAGAAAGGCGCGTATTCTTTTAATTGTTACCCGCAAATCATGCACATTCTTTCGGGTTGCTTTTTTTCTGACAGCCGTGGCATGATGTTCAAAAGCATCTACCAGCTTTTTGAAATGTCGGTGCAGCATAAGCCAAAGATGGCGATACATTTGAGCCTGCAGAAGGCTGTTTCAAATGATGGTCGTTATCCCGGTGCCACTTCAGCAACCAGGGTAATCTGCAATTGGATGTTGTTATCAATCACCTTGTCTTTAACCAATTCTGGGAAAAAGGAGTCAGAGCGGTAGCGGATATCCCATTCGGTTCGGTCAATAGTAATATCGCTTGAAGCTGTTATCTGGTTGTCGCCAAGATTGATAGTGGCTGGAAAGCTCAAGGTTCGGGCAATGCCTTTTATCAGAAGATTCCCGTTTATGACGTAATTCCCTGCTTGGCTGGTAGTATCAGGTTGTGCGGATAGTAGTTCAAAAACAGCTTCTGGGAAGTTAGTCACGTCAAAAAAATCAGCGCTTTTTAAATGTTCTTCCAGTTTTGCCAATCCTTCACTGGAGGAAATGCTGTACATATCCGCAATCAGTCTCCCCTGCAGATTGCCCAAAGAGTCAATGGTCAGAAATCCCTCCTTAAAATCAAGGGTGCCGCTGTGTTTCTTGGGAGTAAATTTATTTTTGCCCTGCCAGACAATCATGCTCTGTTCCGTATTGAGCACAAAAGTTCTTCTGACAGCGGCAGAAGCGGGGTTTTCTGTTGCAGCAGGGGCTGCAATCTCCGAAGAAGTCACCTTGTTTTCAGGTTGCCGGTTGCAACTCATAAAGAGAATAGCCTGCATACCTGGCCATAGAAGCACAACCGTTGCTATGGATAAAAGGCGTATGGCACAAGATAAGCCTTGAGTATTCAGGCTATAAGTTTGCGGTGTCCTACCCATACAAATCTTTTTATCACATATTCCGGGTTGGTGAAACTGGCATTACCCGCTGGATTGCCTCCGGTAACATGAAAGTCTGAAAAGGCCGCATGCTGGTTGACCCAGATAAATCCATGGAAATTCAGGGTTACCGGCACAAACACGCTCTCCATTTCTTCCATGATCTTTTTACCCAGCTGTTCATCGGTGGTATAGGCTGCACAGGTAATGGCCCCCTGTTCGGCTCCCATTTGTTTAGCCAGGGCGATAGATTCCTCTACATCTTTAGTTTTTATGACCACGATAATCGGTCCGAAAAGTTCTTTGCCGTAAATTGCCCGATCTGAGGCACTGGCTTCAAGGATAACCGGAGATTTGACACGCGCTTTTTCAAATTCAGGGTTTTTCACATCGCCAGGGGGAAGAATTACCTTGCCCAGCGAAACTGAATGCTCAATACGATGCATTGTAGCTTCACTTTGAATAGCGCCCAGTGTGCCGGGGCCTGCTTTCGGATTAAGGGCAAGCCCTTGAACGTATTGCTTCAGCTTTTCAATAACTTCTTCGTAGGAAATCATTTTATCGCCAGACTTCACTCCTGAAGCTGGTATAAAAAAGTTTTGCGGAGCCGTACACATTTGCCCTGAGTATAAAGAAACTGCAAAGGCAAGGTTCTGAAGCGTAGCATCCAGGTTTTCGGAGGCATGCAGAATTACGGAGTTCACTCCCGCTTTTTCAGTAAAAACCGTTTTACCGTGAGTTACCAGTGACTCAATATAATTTCCGAAAGTGCTGCTACCAGTATAATCAATCAGCTTTACTGCCGGATGCTCTGCCAGTTGCTTGGTGATTAGTTTTTCCGAAGAGTCAACCGCCATCTGCACCACATGCGGGTCAAAACCTGCGGCTTGCAGAGCCTGCTGCAATTCGGCTATAACAATAGCAATGGGAAGTACAGACTTTGGATGAGGCTTAACAATAGCGGTGTTGCCCGTTATCAGCGTAGCATAAAGGCCGGGAACCGTGTTCCACACCGGGAAGGTAGAGCACCCTATCACCAGACCAATACCTTTAGGCACTGCCCTAAAGAATTTTTGCACCTTTACACTACTGTCTTTTCCCATTGGTTTTTCCCATAGCACTTCATCGGGAAAACGCTTCAGTTCTTCATAACCCATAGCTATAGCCTCAAGAGCACGGTCGTTGGAGTGTGGCCCTGAAGCCTGAAATGACATGATGAATGACTGCCCGGTAGTATGCATGGTCGCATAAGCAATGGTGAAAAATCTTTCTTTAATACGTTCCAGCGAATCCACCAGCACATTCATCCGCTCATCCGGATTAGCCTTCCGCCATGTACTCCATGCCTGCGTGCTGCGTTGAATCAAATCCTCAACTGCAAATCGGGGGTAGCGTATCCCCAGAGGTTCCATTGTGTAGGGAGAAACTTCTTCCCCTATGAACCCTTCGGGTTTGTTTTGTAGTAAGAGGTCAAAGTTTTTATTCAGCAGCGACTGAAATTCTTCCTGTCCCCTTTTAGGGGCCTCCTCTCCGTAAGCTTTGGGATGCTCCGGATAGGCAGCATAAAAATCTCTGCGGTGAATGGCTTTTACAGCCTTATCCACAATGGACTGGTAAGTGTCAGTAAGCAGGGTCATACACTATGTAAATTTTGATTGACGATAAAACATGGCATTAAAAATAAGCAATCAGCCCCGTAAATCACTCTCCCGCCACTTATTCTTATGACAGAAAGTGTTCAGCAATGATTATAAACGCCTGAACTTAACCAGCTACTTATTATTTATTTAATAGCAAGACCTCTTATTTGGCAATATTCCACGGGTTATCCTATCTTTACAGGCGTTTACCAAACGATTGTTTGGTAAATACATCTTTTTAACCTAAATCCTTTTATCATGGAATTACCTTTTCATGGAATTTTTACAGCTTACCCGGCAGTGGCCGCAGCCGTAATCGTGGCGGCTATCCTGCTCATCGGTTATACCGGAGCACCCATGTGGACGCTGGCTGCCTTTATTTTCTTATATGGACTAGGTGCCCCGTTGTGGTTGCTTTCCATAGCTGCCATTGTTGTAGTGGTCTTTAATATCAAGCCGCTGCGGGCTCAACTGGTCTCCCGTCCATTAATGAATGCTCTCAAATCTGCCGGATTTCTGCCTACGATTTCCGAAACCGAACGTGTTGCCCTGGAGGCCGGAACCGTATGGGTTGACGGAGAATTTTTTTCCGGCAAACCCAATTTTAAAAAGATACTCAAAGAGTCATACCCCGACCTTACAGAAGAAGAGAGGGCTTTTCTGAACGGCCCCACCGAAGAATTGTGCCGTATGACTAACGACTGGCAAATCTTCAAAGAGCAGGACCTGCCGGCCGAAATATGGGATTTTCTTAAAAAAGAGCGGTTCTTTGGCATGGGTATTCCGAAAGAATACGGAGGACATGGCTTTTCTGCCAATGCCATGAATGCCGTCATTGCCAAAATTGGTACCCGATCCATTCCACTGTGCGTAGATGTAATGGTTCCCAACTCCCTGGGACCAGCCGAACTACTCACCCACTATGGAACTAAGGAACAAAAAGAATACTACTTACCGCGCCTGGCAAGGGGTGAGGAAATTCCCTGCTTTGCCTTGACTGAGCCCAATGCCGGTTCTGATGCCGCTTCTATATCCTCTTATGGTGAAGTTTTCAGAGGAGAAGACGGCAAACTTTACATCCGGCTCAACTGGAATAAACGTTATATCACCCTTGCCGCAGTATCTACTCTGCTGGGCCTTGCCTTTCAACTGCGTGACCCCGAAAATCTGCTGGGTAAAGGCACTTTCCCCGGCATCACCTGTGCTCTCATTCCTACCAACACACCGGGAGTTGTATTGGGCAGAAGGCACAATCCCCTCGGGGTGCCTTTTATCAATGCGCCTACTGAAGGACATGATGTAGTAGTATCGGTTGATCAAATTATTGGAGGACCTGCTCAGGCGGGTAATGGTTGGAAGATGTTGATGGAAACCCTTTCGGGCGGACGCGGCATCTTCCTGCCAGCTATGGGGAGAGGCGGTTCCAAGATGATCAGCCTTGCCGGAGGGGCCTATGCCATGGTACGCCAGCAGTTCAATACTCCCATTGGAAAGTTTGAAGGTATTGAAGAAATTCTCGGTCGTATCGGGGGCTATACCTATATCCTTGAAGCCCTGAGCCGATTCACCTGCGGAGCCCTGGACAAAGGCAAAAAGCCGGCAGTGATCTCGGCAATAGCTAAATACAATGCCACAGAGTTCAACCGCATCGTAGTAAATGATGCTATGGATATGATAGGCGGGGCAGGCATTGTTCTGGGCCCAAGAAATCTCATCGGTCACGGATATATCTCCCTCCCCATCGGCATAACAGTAGAAGGCTCAAACATTGTTACCCGTTCGCTTATCATATTCGGTCAGGGTTTAATACGCGGACATAAATATGCTGTAAGGGAGATGGAAGCCATCATGCAAAATGACGTTGCAGGCTTTGATGCCGCCTTCTGGGGGCACATCAATATGACGGTAAGAAATGGTTTCCGCTCCGCGATGCTGAGCCTTACGCGCGGCTACCTGGCAGGATCACCGGTAAGCGGACCTACAGCAAAATATTATCGCAGGCTTTCGTGGGCCTCTGCTACGTTTGCCTTTATGTCAGATGTGGCATTGGCCACCCTGGGCGGCAGACTGAAGATGGCCGAGAAACTATCAGGCTATTTTGCTGATGCCTTATCATGGCAATATCTGGCTGTTTGCGCCCTGCGCAGGTTTGAAGCCGAAGGACGAAAGAAAGAAGATCTGCCCTTTGTAAAATGGGCATGTGAGCAGGCCCTGTATAAAATTCAGGATGCATTTGACAAAATATTCAACAACTTCCCTGTACCCGGCCTCAGCGCCATCCTCGGGGGGCCGGTAGCTCTGTGGTCAAGAATCAATCCGCTGGGCGTAAGACCATCTGATAAGCTAGGACATCAGATTGCAGAAGCCCTTCTGAATCCGGGTCCGGTAAGAGAAAGCCTGAAAGAAGGCGTATATCTGCCCAAGGAACCCCATGAGCCCCTCGCGCAACTGGAGGAAGCTTTCAGGCTGGTGCATGAGAGTATGGACGTTTACAACAAAATCAGAAAAGCCGTGAAAGCCAAAAAGCTGAAAAAAGGACGGGCCAAGGAACTGCTCAACGATGCCCTGGAAGCCAAGATTATCAACCAGGCAGAATACGATCTCATACTGAAGACCGAAAAGCTACGCAATGAAGTGATTCGGGTAGATTCCTTCCCGTTAGAAGAAATGCCTGTGAATCTGCCCGTAGTCACAGCTCCTCCTGCATCCAGAAAGCAAACGGCTGCTACCTGAGACAATTCATGCATCTTATCATAAAAAAGAGGCTGCCGGCAAAGTTACCGGCAGCCTCTTTTTTTTCTCCCCGGCTACTCTCTTTGCATAGAAGAGTTGAATCAAAACAGTTCCATTTGACCGGAAGGACGTCTGAAAGCGCGAAGATTAAAGGAAAAGTGCTGGCGGGGGGGAAAGAACTTTTTGCACGCTAAATCAAAGAGCTGGCGTATAGCGTCAGCAATATTGCCTTCACCATGCATACGCGTACCCCAGCGACTATCATGCAGATGCCCTCCATGGCAAGCCTGAATACGATGTAGCACCTTTTCTGCTTTATCCGGAAACGTTTTCCGTATCCAGTCTTCAAAAATGCCCGCTATTTCACCATTGAGCCGCACAATGGTGTAGCCTGCAGTATAAGCACCACGCTCAGCCGCAGCCTGGATTACGCGCGCTATTTCATGATCATTTAACCCCGGAATTACGGGAGCTACCATCACTGATACGGGAATTTTCTTTACGGCAAGCTGTTCAATGATATTTAATCTTTTTAAACAGGAGGCTGTACGAGGCTCCATTTTCTGCCGCAAATCTTCATTCAGTGAATTAATGGAAACAGCAACGCTTACCAGGTCATGCTGTGCAAGCTCCTGCAGCAGATCAATATCACGCAGGATCAGGCTGTTCTTGGTGATCAACCCTACAGGATGTTTGTACTTTACAAGAACCTCAAGCATCTTCCGGGTGATGCCGAATTTTCTTTCAGCAGGCTGGTAACAATCGGTGTTGCCGGAGAGCATGATCGGAGAAACTTTCCACTTCGGATGAGAGATCTGCTTTTCCAGAAGTTCTGCGGCATTAGGTTTCACGATGATATTCTGCTCGAAATCAATACCGGCATTAAAGCCCCAATAGGCATGACTGTTTCTTGCATAGCAGTAAACACAGCCATGCCCGCAACCCGCAGCATGAGGCGATCAAGGAAGTTGGCGGAAAATGGGTGCTGCAGGAACCTGCCGGCCATTCCATCATGGGGCAGGTGCAGCGCCAGTGGCTGTTCAACGGCCTGTTGAATTCCACTGCCGACTGGAAGATCATCGTATCCAGAGTGGTCTTCAACAAAGGTTACCGGACGGTGCTCGATTCGCTGCTGAAAATCGGAAAGGGAATCAGCCCCATCCTCGGTATTGACGTGAGCGGCATACAACTGTCCACCGGCCTCATCGGGGCCGGCATTATGTCTGACGGTTGGGCGGGCTTCCCGTCCGACCAGGATGCGCTCCTTGACCTCATTGAAACCAATGACATCAAAAACGTTTTCATCGTCAGCGGTGATGCGCACACAGCCGCTTTGGATGATGGCGCTAATTCCGGCATACCGGAATTGCTTTCCGCAAACCTGAAAAAAGCCAACAGCCAGGACGCAGTGGTGTTCAGCGATTTCCTTGGCTATTGGGTTTGGAATAAAGGCGCCAGCGGCCTCAGCACCCAGAATTTGAACAATACCTACGGTAAAGTGGAAGTGTTTGGAAAAGATTCCATCCGGCTGAGCGCCATTGATGCCAACGGGACGGAAGTGGTGGGTCACACCTTTCTGTATGAGCAGCAGCACACCGGGATTTTCGAAACCTTCAGTTCGAAAGCGTTTAGTATTTATCCCAATCCGGCTTCTTCAAGGCTCATCATCATCGCTTTGAATGAGAAAAGTGAAAAGTACACTGCCGTCCTGCTGAATACCATTGGCAGGGAAGTGAAACGTGTAGTCTTTAGCCGAAAAACAGAGCTGGATATTTCAGGTTTGCCTGAAGGCGCTTACTTCTGCCGGATTCTAAACAGCAATAACCGGCCGGTGGCCGCAACCAAAGTCAGTGTGATGAAGTAAGGATAAGTCAGTGCGTCAGTATAATCTTCTTTACCGCTGAGCCGTTGCCCAAATTGATATGGAGGATGTAGGTCCCGGGAATAGCTCCTGCCAGGTTTAACCTGATATTGTTATTAAAGAGCTGAGGGCTGACAGGAATTTCTCTTCCCATGACATCAAAAACAGTCAGCTCAGCTGGCTGAAGCGCTTCGTCCGAAGAATAGATCACGATTTCACCGCTGGCAGGATCAGGAGCGATAATGAATTTTGTTTGTGACTGCACGTCAGCAATTGCCGTAGGGGGTGATAACCATGATTTACCATACAGCTCCCACTCGGATTTTGTTTCCGGATGGACTCCGGTGTCATAGATCAGGTGATGCAGTGCTGTCACCGCAATGTCGGTGTGCACAGGCGATTCTCTGATCAATGCGAAGTCCACGCAACTGGGGTCAAACACGGCATTGAGCTGGCAATTATAGGTGCCGGGGTCAAGCGAAGAAACTTCATTATGCGGAACATCTCTGCCCGAAGCGATCCACCACACGCGTCTTTCCTCGTAGGAATTGCCCCCATGTGAAAAATTCCTTCCGCCATGGTCGGTTACCAAAAGGATGAGCCAGTTTTCCGATGCAAAAGTTGACCGTGCATAAAGAGCGCTCAGAACCGTTCCGATGGCATGATCAACATCCTGAATGGCGTTGATGTAGAGCGGGTTAGCGGGCGAGAAGGTTGATACGTGCCCGGTCAAATCAACTTTGTCGAAGTAAACGAAAAGCACATCGAGATCCGGGTCTTGCAATTGTATCACCGCAGAATCCGCAGTAGGAAAGGTGCTGCCGTCAGCCACCTTTATTTTTTCATCCCAGCCGTCATTATAGAAATCATCAGCCAGCGGCCCCCATTCTACCACTTCCACGCGTTTCAGATTTGGCTTCAGCGTTTTGGCAAGTTTCGGAAAAGGGGCATATTGGTTAAAATTGCTTCCGTTGAAAGAGTTATCGGTTACCCCATGTTTATTCCAATGCACGCCCGTGAGAATTGACGACCATGAAGGCCCCGACCAGGTGATGCCCACATGCCACGAATCAAAGGAATACAAACTGTTTGTAAGCAAGGTATCAATATTCGGAGTGTTTGCCTGAAGCAACGCGTCTGAACGACATCCGTCAATGCCAATTATTAATACCTTTCTATCTTGTGAGGCATGTAATGCGATGGACAGTAACAGGAAGAAGGCGGAAAAGAATGAAAAACGTTTCATCTGAGAGATAATAAGAAGTCAAAAGTAAGCGCATGAGCCTTTTGAAAAAAATCAGTCTTTACGTCATGGCGTTGTTTTATGTACTTGCGGGGAGTAACCATTTTTATAACCCCCCATTCTATCTGAACATGATGCCGCCTTATCTTCCCTGGCATCTTGAATTGGTTTATATCAGCGGGATTGCCGAGATCGCCCTGGGGATACTGCTCGTGCCGAAGGCGACAAGAAAATTTGCGGCATGGTCGCTGATATTGTTGTTGATGGCGGTTTTCCCGGCAAACATTTATCTGGCCCAAACCAACGGAACAACAATTGATGCGCCTGCTTTTGCTGTTTGGGCAAGGCTCCTCCTGCAGGCGGTGCTGATACTCTGGGCCTACTGGCACCGCAAGTGAGGATCGCTGCTCGGAATTATCCGGCACATTCCATATCTTCAATGGATAAAATCCTGCACCATGAATTATCTGAAAAGGCCTGCCCCCCTTATGGCATTGTTGCTTTTCCTGGCCTGCTAAAGCGAAAAGCAACCTGCCTTTGAGAAAGCGCCAATTTTCGACAATCTCGGAAAGCATGAACTAAAGATCACCACCACCTCTTCCGAAGCGCAGAAATTCTTCAACCAGGGACTGAATCTTACTTATGGGTTCAATCATGCAGAAGCGGGCAGATCCTTCGGCTATGCCGCTACCCTCGACCTTAGCGCTTGGCATCATAATCCGAGTTAATCGCCCGGAGCGCTTCATCCAGGATCTTCCTGAATTTTTCCAGGTCGTCAGGCGGTTGTTTGAATTCAATCGCCCACTCGTGGCCGCCTTTGCTGCTGCCTTCAAAAAAGATTGGCGCCACTGTATAATCGGTCACCAGCGCTCCGGTTTTTTCACAGGCTTCCGCCAGGGCGCGGTCGGTATTGTGAATCATTACCTCTTCTCCAAAGACATTGATAAAATGTTTCACCCGCCCGGCCACCTGAATCTTATACGGGTTGACGGAGGTTATCCGGACCGTGTCACCGATCTGGTAGCGCCACAGTCCGCTGTTGGTGGTTATTACCAGGGAATAGACCTTACCTTTTTCGGTATCACCCAGGCTAAGACATTTCCCTGTGTTGGTATCCAGAAATTCATAATAGACACCGTTATTGGTCAGCAAAAGCATGTCATCCGCGGCTTCAGCATCCTGAAAGGCAAAAAATCCTTCAGAGGCATTATAGGTTTCCAGGTAGTGCATGTTTACCGGGTCAATGAGTCTGGCAAACTGATTACGATAGGGAGTGAAACTCACCCCTCCATGTATGTAGAGTTCAAGGCCTGGCCATACTTCTTTTATGTTCTGCTTTCCGGTAAGCTGCAGGATATTGCGCAGCAGCACCAAAGTCCATGTAGGCACGCCCGCCATTTGGGTAACATATTGCTGCGAAGTGATCTGCGTCATGCGGTGCAATTTCTGCTCCCAGTCATCCAGGAGCGCTACCGACAGATCCGGGGTTTTCATCCAGTGTGCAACATGGGGCATATTTTGCATCATCACAGCAGAAATATCGCCCACACGTATTGCATCATTCAACTCATGTATCCGATGGCTGCCACCCATGAGCAGCGCACGGCCGGTGAAGATCCTTGTCTCGGGATGATTGTGACAATAGACAGCCACCGCATCGCGTCCGCCACGGAGATGACAGCAGGAAAGACCTTCGGAGCTTACAGGAATGAACTTGCTGCGGTCGCTCATAGTGCCGGAAGATTTTGCAAACCAGCGTACCGTACCTGCCCACAATATATTTTGCTCTCCACGCAACATGCGATGAATATAAGGGCGCAGCGATTCGTAATCCTGCAGAGGAACACGCTGGGCAAATTGTTGCGGGGTTTTTATTGAAGCGAACCCATGCTGCCTGCCCCATTCGGTAAGAGAGGCCTGTTTCAACAAGCTTTTTAACAAGACTTCCTGCACCTCATGTGGATGCTCGGCCGCATATCGGATAGCAGCCAGCCTTTTCCGCAAAAACCATGATACGAGCGATTGAATAAGAGGCATACCCGCCAGATAAAGCACAACTTACATTTCCCGAAACGTTTTCTTGCCTCTCAGGACAAAATGTTCACCCAGATAAACTTTTCTTACCTGCTCATCATGCGCCAGATCTTCTGCTGTTCCTGAGCGGAATATTTTTCCTTCCACCAGTAGATAGGCTCGGTCTGTTATGGACAACGTTTCCTGCACATTATGATCGGTAATCAGAATGCCAATATGTTTGAAACGGAGTCTTGCAACAATCCGCTGAATATCTTCCACGGCTATCGGGTCAATGCCGGCAAAAGGTTCATCCAGCAGAATAAACTGCGGACTAACGGCCAGCGCCCGTGCTATTTCTGTGCGTCTGCGCTCTCCTCCTGACAACACTATGCCCTGACTCTTGCGCACATGCTTAAGGCCGAATTCCTCAAGCAGATTTTCCAGGATGGCGATGCGCTGTGCTGCAGTGAGCTTCTGCATTTCCAGTACGGCAAGAATGTTGTCTTCCACAGAGAGTTTGCGAAATACAGAGGCCTCCTGCGGCAGATAACCAATGCCCATCTGCGCCCGCTTATACATAGGAAGGGCCGTAATGTCCCTACTGTCCAAAAAGATTTTGCCGGACTCAGGTTTTATTAAGCCCACTATCATGTAAAAGGTTGTGGTTTTTCCAGCGCCATTAGGGCCCAGCAACCCGACAATTTCACCCCGGTTCAGTTCCAGAGATACCTGATTGACCACTTTTCTGCCCTTATAGGTCTTCACCAGATTTTCCGCACGCAGGATCATGAGCTCACGCTATTTTTAAGCACCACTGACTGGCTGGACGGCCCTTCATCCGCCAATTTGATGTCTTTGACATTAAGCTCAATGGTGGTAATACCATTCCATTCATTTTTTTCAAGTGTGTAGCAGATATCAAATCGTTTTTCGGTGCCGGTATGAAAAATTTTTTCCGCCAGATCACCCATGCCAAAGGCAATGCCTTTACAGCAGCGCCCTTCATCCTGGGTAAGATCCAGCTTCAAATGGTCAACGCCCACAATGCGGGAATAGCCCCGGTCACGAACATTGCGGCTCAGGAAAACCGGCTTCATATTACCTGGGCCAAAAGGAGCAAACTGACTGATGATGTGATAGAATTTCTCTGTGATGTCGGCAAATTTCAGCTCTCCGTCAATATTGATTTCCGGGACCCTTGATTCCTCTGTAATCGTTGCGCGCACTACTTCTTCAAACCGCTGGCAAAACAGTTGAAAATTTTCTTTCTTCATGGTAAGTCCAGCAGCAAACATGTGTCCGCCAAACTGCTCAAGCAGGTCGCTGCACTCTCTTATGGCTTCATAAACATTAAATCCCTTCACTGAACGCGCTGATCCGGTAAGTAAGCCGTTGGATTCGGTGAAAATTATAGTCGGGCGGTAATAGGTTTCTATAAGACGCGAAGCCACGATGCCAATGACGCCTTTATGCCAGTGTGGCTGCGCCAACACGGTTGTGTAGCTGGACTGCAGTCGTGCATCCTGCTGAATCAGTTGCAATGCCTCAGCGGTGATGTCTTTATCAATTTGTTTGCGTTCGGAATTTTTTTGGTTAAGCAATCCGGCATGTGTATCGGCATGCATTTGTGTTTCAGCAATCAACAGCTTCACCGCATGTCGGGCATCATCCATCCTGCCAGCTGCATTGATGCGCGGACCCAGTATAAAGACAATATCTGAAACGGATATATCCCTCTTCAACCCGTTGACCTCTATCAGCGACTTCAATCCTTGGCCGGGGTTTTCATTCAGTCGCTTCAGACCATAATAAGTCAGTACCCGGTTTTCACCGGTTATCGGCACAATGTCAGCGGCAATACTAACTGCTACCAGATCAAGATATTTCTCCACTACTTCAGCGGGTATGTTATTGCGCTGTGCAAAAGCCTGGATGAGCTTAAAACCAATGGCACATCCGCTGAGCTCTTTATAGGGATAATGACAATCCGGGCGCTTGGGGTCCAGCACCGCACAGGCCGGGGGCAATCTATCACCTGGCAGATGATGATCGCAAATAATAAAATCTATCCCCAGACTGGAGGCATAACGTATTTTCTCCTCCGCCTTAATGCCGCAGTCCAGCGCTATGATGAGACTGAATCCGTACCTGCGGGCATAATCAATTCCTTGGGTGGATATGCCATATCCTTCTTTGTAGCGGTGGGGTATGTAATAATCAATCCGGTCATAAAACTCCTTCAGAAAGGAATACATCAGCGCCACGGCAGTGGTGCCGTCCACATCATAATCTCCGTAAATGAGAATTTTTTCCTGAGAGCGAAGCGCTTCTTCCAGACGGGTGACCGCCTTATCCATATCCCGCATGAGGAAAGGGCTGTGCAAATGCTGCAGCTGAGGACGAAAAAAAAGCCGGGCATCTTCAAAAGTAGTAATCCCCCTGCAGACCAGCAGACGGCATATTACGGGATGAATTTTCAGCTCCCTTTGCAGAGATATCACCTGCTCTTCATCTACATCTGTTAGCAGCCAGCGCTTCTGCATGCAAAGAATTTATTATCCGGATTAAAATGCCCCAACCTTACACCGAAGTTAAAAAGATTAAAGTATGGGATGTGTCGGATTTTCAATACCAAAACACTTTTCTGACTATGACATTTCCCCGGTGAAGAACTTTCAGCAAGTAAATTCCCGGAGCCAGGGACGACAGGTCAACCTGCACAGTACCTGCGGCCTGAAAAGCAGGCAACAGCATTTTGCCGGAGATATCAGAAAGCCAGACACCTGAAGGCTGGCCATGAGGAAGGCTGAGCCGCATTGTACCGCTATCCTGATTCACCCAGACATGTATTGGCATGTTTTCGGCAGAAAAAATTTTACTTATCACTCTGTCGGCTACAACAACGGAATCAGAAATCTGGCATCCGTTTGAATCGGTAACGGTTACTGCATAGGTGCCCGGAGAAAGGGATTCAATAGCCGGTGTGGTGGAATGCAGGGAATCATTCCACTCATAGCGGTAAGGAGGCAACCCTCCGGAAACAAGCGCTCTCACTGAGCCATTTGCTCCATGCACCGAGGAGTCAGCGATTAGAGTTAGCATGAGCGTATTGCGGCTGGTCATCTCAAAGTAGCGATATTTGGAGCAGCCCGTGCTGTCGGTAACTTTTACCCAGTATTTTCCTCTTCTCAGCCCAGTAAGATAAGAATTGGAGGAGCCGTCAGACCACAGATATGTATACGGGGGTGCACCGTGAAGAGGAAAGAGAATAATAACACCATCATGATCGGAATTGCAGGTTGTAGGAACCACTGCGGCACTGATGGTGAAACAACCCACACAAAGATCATTAAAGAGCATATTGACACTGCTGTGCAGATTGAGCCTGCCATTTGCTACCGTTCTTCCATCTAAATCAGATAAAATATCAGCACCCTGCAGCACATAATCTTTCACAATAAGCGCCCCGTGTGAAGGGTTAGCCTTGTATGCATCTATAAAGCCCCGACATGCTCCGCTATACAGTAAGGCTACTGCTGCGCTTACATGAGGAGCGGCCATGGAGGTACCTGAAGAGGTCGTATAAATGCCAAACTGACCGGTTGATAAAATGCCGGTTCCAGGTGCGCCCAGGTCAACGGTTTCTGCTCCGTAAGCGGCCGTAGGACTTCTACGGTCAAAGCGGGTAGTGTTGGTTACTACTATCAGGTATTCGCTCGGACAGGAGGAAGGAATATCTGATGTTGTATCTATATTGATATTGAGGTTAGCTGTGGACACCACACTGAGTATGCCAACGTTTCCCAGAGAATCATACATGGCACACCAGATGGGATAGTCTTCCGGATGCCCATAGTCTATTCCAAAAGATGAATTTACAGCCACAATAAAAGCGCCTTCGGCACCACCAGTCACTGCATACTGCTTGCGCAAGTCATATATGTAACTATAGGCTTCTACTACCTGGGCTTCATCGCCATAGTCAGATAAGGCCACAGGTAATATGCGTGCGCCCCAGGCAACACCGCAAATACCTGTTGCATTGTTACATGTGGCTGCCGCAATACCACACACCAGAGAACCATGATGATTAGGGGGTATGGTTCCGGAATGATTGCCGGCATGCCAGCCATCATAGTCATCAATATATCCATTCTGGTCATCATCTATGCCATTATTCTTTATCTCATGACGGTTTTTCCAGAATGGAATATCCGGATGCAAAAGGTCAGCGCCCTGATCAACTACTGCTATAACCACGGAATCTCCCGAAGCAGTTACTCCTCCGTTGGCCAGTTCCCATGCGGGTACTGCCTTCACATCAGCTCCGGGCAACCCTTGAAACTGTCCGGTATTAAGCAGATTCCACTGTTCGGGAAACAGCGGATCATTCGGGACGTAACTTCTGAACTGAATGCGGTGATTTACTTGCGCCAGTTTCACCCGGGGGCTTGCCCTGCATGTTTTCAGCAGTTGCGCAGCGTTTGCTTTCGTGAAACTGAGCAGCCATATATTCCAGCTTTTTGATAGCAGACGCTTCTCCCGCGGAGCCACCGGTAAAACGGACAACAGTTCTTCTACGCGGGCATCCGACTCCAGATGCACTAGCACTTCTACCTGCCCCTGCGTCCGCATCGTGATGCAGAAAAAAGCACATAACACCAAAAGCACCGTTCTATATGCTCCCATACCTTTTCTAAAATTAACCTCCTTCAAGATGAAACAGACCGGCAGAATTCTTCAATCCATTGATCCAACAACCCGGTAGAGGGATCGGCCAGTTGTGCATAGAGTTGCTCACTGAGCAGTTTTTTCTCAAAGAAAGCATCCTGTTTTTTGCTTATCTGAAGGGCTTGGGAATAGGGCAGATGACTAAAGGTTACCATAGAATACAGCGGAACAAACTTATCCGGATGGCGTTCGTGCATAAGCAGTTCAATCTTTTTGCGAAGCACGAACTTTTCATCTGCCACCAGGTCGCGCATTTCAATAAAGTTGCGCAGGGCAAGCTCGGCAATGGCATCGGCATCGGGTTTCCTTGTTTTCTGAAATGCGGGGATAATCTTTGTCCAGTCATCAGCATATTCCTGCATCATACTATTGAGGATGGTACAGTCTTCAAATCCGGCATTCATGCCCTGTCCGTAAAAAGGAACAATGCCGTGGGCTGCATCTCCTATCAGCAGCACCTTGTTATCATAAGACCACGGATAACACCGGAAAGTAGCAAGAGAGGAAGTAGGATTGGAGAAGAAGGTTTCTGTCAGTCCGGGCATCAGCGGCACCACATCGGGAAAATGTTTTTGGAAAAACCGCATCACTGCCTGCTCATCCTGTAGTTTTTCAAAAGATTCTTCTCCTTCAAAAGCCAGAAACAAGGTAACCGTATAGCTGCCGTCAAGATTTGGCAGGGCGATGAGCATAAAGCTCTTTCTGGGCCAGATATGCAAGGCATGTTTAAACATCCTGAAGCTGCCATCTTCATGCGGAGGAATCGTTAACTCCTTGTAGCCGTGGTCAAGATAGCTTTGGGAATAGTTAAAGCGGTCTGTCTTTTCCAGCGATCTGCGTATGGCAGAAAACGCCCCGTCAGCAGCGAAAATGACATCGCTTTGCGTGAAGCCGTTTTTCAGAATCGCTTCCTTTTTCTGAAAATCATATCCTTCGCAAGGTTGTTCAAAGGTGATGACTGCTCCGGCACGCTCAGCTTCGGTCATCAGCAGTTGATTCAGGCCTGTGCGGGAAATGGAATTGATATACTGCCCTTTCCTGCCATAAGGCTGCAGTTCTGTGGTGCCATCAGGATGGTGAATCATCCGGCCATGCATTGGAATAGCCATTTTGCGGATAGCCTCTTCCAGGCCTACCTCCCGCAGGGCCCGCAGCCCGCGATCGCTCAGCGCGAGGTTGATGGAACGGCCCCCTCCGATGTTGTGCCTGCGCATGTCCGGACGCTTTTCATACACATGCACGCGATAGCCTCTCCGGGCAAGGAAGATAGCCCAGAGTGAGCCGACAAGGCCGCTGCCGATGACAGAAGCAGACTTCAGAGGATTGCTAAAACAGTTGCGTGCTAATGATTAAAAATTAAAAGTACTCACCGGCAAAGAAAAAACAAATCACGGATTTACTACAAATGTGCCGTTGCTGAGGATGTTCATATTTGCTCCCGTCTGCACTTCGGCCGTTTTAGCCTTGCCGGTAATGGTAGCTGGCACTTCAAGCGTACCGCTGATGACATGCGTTTTATTCACCGACTCATAGTTATCGCTGACAGTGATTTTATTGGAAGCACTTTTCTCTATATCCACATTATAGAATTTCTTCCCGTTGGAAGTGATGGTATTATTCGTATTGCCCTTGAATACCACCTTGCTGGTATTATAAGTAAATGTAGAGGTAGCCTCGCTTGTCCAGTTGCCATGCACGTTTAATACATTACTACCGGATATAATTAACGTAGCATCATTATCCAGATAGAGGTTGCGGGCGCTTTCCGTACTGCTCACTGTAGCATGGTTGGTGCCGCTCACGCAATTGACGGCTGTAGTTTGGCTAACGATGTACACATTTGTGGTGGATGTGGGTATGCTGGTTGCCGCCACGAAGTTGCTGCCATTGAGCACATACCAGTTGCTGGCGCTGTTCCAGTTGGCGCTATTCAGCCCGTTCCACAAATAGTCATTTGTTGCCATTACCGGACTCACCGAAGCATTAATACTGGTCAGGTTGGGCTGTGAAATGACCACTGCTGTCTCAGTCCCATCGGCAAGGTTGCATCCCGAAACCGTGGCATTATACACCGGCCGGTAATAATAGGTGCCTGCCAGCGGAGGCGTGTCGGGTGAAGTCACTGTGGTGCCGCTGCCGCCCGGAGAGGTGGCGCGCACCCAACTTACGCTACCCCCCACTCCGCCACTAAATGAAGCATTGAGGGTAATCGGAGCGCTCAGACAGGCACTCGTGGGGGTTACCACATTTGTTGCCCAGGTGGGGTCAGCCACAACGGTGAGGGTTACGGAAGCACTGGTGGCATCGCAGCCGATACCGGTGGCAGGTAAGCGCCTGCGGTACTGGAAGCTGCCGGTAGCCGTAATACCGCTGATGGTCATCGTTGCAGAGGTAGTATTCGTGTAGGTTGCTCCTGCTGGCGTATTGTTAGACACCGTCACCCAAGCGCTGCCGTTGTAATATTCCCAAACGGGGTTCATGGTTCCCGTGCCGCCTGTGAGGTTGGAGGTAACATTGCTGGAGCCTCCCACACAGATGGAAGGATTGCTGAGCACGGGATTGCTTAAAGCCGGATCAATCACCACTGTCCAGCTTACGGAGTTCACATTTGAATTGCAGCCACTGGCGCTGCAATTCCGCCTGGATTCCATGATTACCGTACCGCTGGCCGTTGCCGTGATGTTGGGCACAGAAGTGCTCCATGCCGACCATGAGGTGCCGCCATTGGTGGAGTAGCGCATTTCGTCCTGGCAGGAGCCGGCACCTCCGCTGCCAAACTGGGTGACATTCACGGTGAGCTGAGCGCCAATACATACATTGGCATCCGATGGATTTTTGCTGATGAGGGGGGCAACCGGGTCATCCACAACAAACCACAGGAGAGATCCATTGCCGGCAGGTTCCCATGCTGTATTGTTGCATCCGGCTCCCGATGTAGTTCTTTTGGTTTGGAAATAATATTCACCTGTGCCGTAAGTAGCGGTATTGATGGGGCCGGTGTAGGCATTCCACGAGCCACTGGTGCCTTTGCGCCATTGAATTTCATCGGTAGCAGAAATGCCGCCCGTGCCACCGGTTATGGTAGGCACCAGCGAGGCACCAATGCAAACATACTGCTCTGAGGGACTGGACCGGGTCACCGCACCCGCAACCGGTTGCGCAAAAATTTCCCATTCCACAGCAGGCGTTTCGGGAGAAGCTTCACAAGCCAGGCCATCGCAGACCCTGCGGGCTTTAATACGCACATAACCGGGGGCAACGCCCGCTGTGAGCGATGGGATGGCAGTTTGCCAGTCAGACCATACCCCGTCTGTATTCTGATAAGCATATTCATATACACAGGTACCGGCACCTCCTGTGCTACCGGTAGCGGCATTGACCGATAAACCCGTGGTGCCTTCGCAAGCCTGCGCAAAATTGGATCCGGCAGTTTTTGTAAGGTCATTCGGTTGGGTAGGCTGAGGGGTGATAGTGAAGGAAGCATACACCGGACGGCTCCAGCCGCAACAGATTTCCCTCACACGATAACGCACTTTGTAACTGCCTGCAGCCAGTGCAGAAACATCCACAAGGGGATTGCTGGAGTTAATGGTTATCAGCGGACTGTTGGCATTGTTGGTCACCGCGCTGAAAATCACCCATTCGTATTCTACCTGCGTTCCCCAGGCATTGGTATGTGTGAGCTGAATTTCCGCTCCGGCACCTTCACACAACGAAGTGGGAGAAATGGTAATAACAGGCAGGGGACGATTGTCAGAAACAATACGCAGAAAGCCGGGGAAATCAGCCGGTGCAGTGAGGTCATAGGTTGCGTTGGTTGTGGTGCTGTAGATTTTGATATTTGTAGAGCTGGTCGTATAGGAGGTTTGTGTTTCATTGCGGTCATTGACAAAGGTGAGGCCGGAGGGAAGCGTCCACGTGCCGGAAGCTTTGTAGAGGTTGATTTCCGAGTTGATGCAGGGTTTGCCCTTGTCATGCAGAATGCGCACTACCGGAGATGTAGGTATAGAGGTGGAGGGGTTAGAGGCGCCTGAGCCCACCACATACATCTGATAGGACACTCCTGGCGCGCCATCCTGGCCTCTGCCGCCAGCACCTCCTGGTTTGCCGGGCCTACCTCCTGCGCTGGTTGCACGATCACCGGAGCAGCCTCCATTGCCTGAGCCACCATTGCCACCGGAACCTCCGGCTCCTCCGCTTCCGCCTGAACCTCCGGCTCCGGCTGTACCGCTGCTTACCACGATATCTACTAAGTTGGCGCCTGTATTGGAATTGTTTCTGTAAATACCGAAGGAGCCTCCCCCGCCAAAACCACCGAAGCCGCCCTGGCCACCACCGCCACCACCTCCGCCACCGCCTCCGGAGTTACCATAGTTGTTATTCCAATACCAGCAATCTTCCCCCGAGCTGGATCCTCCGCCTGCACCACCACCGCCACCACTGCCATGTCCGCCCTGGGCAGCCTGTGAACTTGGCACATAGTAAGTGCCAAAGGAATGGTTAGGACTAGCTGGGGAGCCAGGCGAATAACTGGGTGTGCCGTTGTTACCGGCAGTGGCATTATCATAGGCCCATTCGCCATCTGCACGGGAGCAACTGTGTGAGCTGTAATTATCCTGACAGGCGGTACCCGGAGTAGTGCCTCCTGATCCTCCGGCCACATTGGTTGACTGGCCGGCCGAACCATTACAGGGTCTGCTTCTGCGCCCGTTGCCGGCAGCATTGCCTCCGCGTCCGCCATTGCCTCCGTCACCTCCCCAGGAATTATTACCACCGGCACCTCCAGCGCCTCCGCTCAGAAAATCGGAGTCGTTGCAGGAATCTGTTTGCCCACTACCTCCATTACCTCCATTAGCGCCATTGGCACCGTTTGCTCCGTTTTCGCCTGCGCTGGCATTGCCGGAAGTAAACTGGCACCGGATGATATTGTAGTTAGAAGCGCCATTGAGCCATAAAGCATAGTTGGAGCTGCCTCTTCCACCCGATGAGGTGCCGGTTACTGCACTGGTAGTTACATTTATGTCCTGGAGGGTCCAATTGCTGGTGCCATTGGCAGCCATGCCAATGAGGTGGCGGGTGGTGGAGCTTACCTCAGTAACTGTAGGATTAGAGCCAGTAGTAGTGGCGCTAAAGGTAATGTTGGTGCTGCCATCGTTTTGTTTTCTCCAGCCATTGGCTGCATCATATCTGCCTTCAATAATTACATTGCTCGGGATGTCTACCCGTTGCGTCTCAGTATAGTTGCCGGTGGCCATGCGGATGTGGGTGCGCCCGCCCAGTTGGGAAATGGCATAGGCAAGCGTGGCATAGGGATTATCCGGACCACCTCTATCAGAAGCATCCACACCACCATTAGCTGCAGGCCTCACATAGGCATAATTGCAATGCGGAGAGGCTACCTCTACATTACAGGTGGATTGAAAACTTCCGCAACTGGTGTTATAGGTTACGGTAATCGTGTAGGTTCCCAGGGCAGTGGGTGCCGTCCATGTAACCGAACTGCCGGTGCCGGTGAAGGAGCCTCCTGAAGCCGACCAGGAATAGCTGGTCACCTGGTTGACCGCGCCAATGGCAGGCGGCTGCAGGGTGCCCAGAATGTGGCTGGAGCCGGGCAACACCAGGCCCCCGCAATTGGAAAACTGAATGGGTGGCGGATTATCGCCTGTGCCGTGCGGTGAGGGAAAGCCCGCAGGCGCGTTGCTGGTGCCATTCATTACATTGACTACCACGCGTGCGCAATTGGAATTGACTGTCCTGCCGCTCAAGCCGGATGGGCAATCGGAAGCGGTAACTACCACTCTATAAAGACGTGTGCCGGCAATCTTGGGGGGAGTATAGGTGGCATTGGTTGCCCCACTGATATTTTGCCAGTTGCTGGCTCCTGAGCAGGCAGTGTTGTTGGAAACCTGCCACTGATAGGTAAGTGCCGTGCCTGAAGCCGTTACGCTGAGGGCGGGCATGGAGCCGCTAGTGCAAATATAAATGTCAGAAGGATGAGCCGTAATGGTGGGTTTTACGCAGTAATCAATGCGGATATAGGGCTTCAGCGTGGAATGCTGATAACCGTAGATATGATGATAGTCGCCATCATTGCCGGTACAGGCACATACACCTAAAAAACAACCGGTGCAGCAGTCATCTCCCCCGTTGTAAGCCCAGCCCATCGTGATTTGCCCTCCGGATAAGGCATTGGTGACATCGGTAGTGCTGGCAGCCTGGCTTTGCCAGCCGGTGCCGTTTTTGCCGGTGCCATTGTAGTAGCCATTGTTGTTGCGGACACGCTGACCGTCCACATCGCAACTGGGCTGGTTGGCCAGATACTCATTATACTGAACCATGCCGTGTTTGAGAAAGATGGCGTCACCGCAGGTTCTGCCACCATAGCGATACCAGTAGGTGGTAGCGGAGTTAATCACTGCATTAGTCGGTATGGAAGAGATATTAAATGAAGCATATCCATCCATATAGGGGTTTTCAAAGGGCCAGGTATCATCAATCCAGCCATAGCTGATATCATATACATAAACCCGTCCGGCATACGTGCCTACATAGCAATACCAACTTCCTGAATTATTGGGTCGGTTAGCAGTATGGGTGGGCCAGGTGCCTCCGGGATAATAGTCGGTAACCGGATCAATCGTTACCGGAAATTTGCGGTGGGCGGCTTCCAACCAGCTCAGCGGAACTAGTATATAGGTTGTGTACGAGCCGGCATTCTTTTTCTTTAAGACATAGCTGCCCTCCATCACGGCATCCGGGTTTCTTTTGGTTGTATCAAATTCTGTGTCACTACAGGAACCCTGAGCCATACGCTCAAAATAAACCGGACGCAGGATATTCAACATTGGCTCGCCTGAAGTATTTTTAAATGAGATGTCCTGAAGAAACTGCTGCGAAGCATTGTTTGCTGAAAAGGGTGGTTTTTCCACGCCTGTTCCTGCAAGCGCCCATTCCGCGGGTGCTTTTATTTCTTCGCGGAAAGCCAGATAAGCTGCCCCCGCCGGTTTGGAGGCCAAAAAAGCCGGACTGCGGAGGATATAATTCAGCTTTTTGCTGGTGATGGAATTTAGAATTACGGCATCGGTATAGGGGAAAATGTCTGCATATACGAGGCTGTCCCGGCTCGCTTTGCCCCGGGATGCGGCATTGGCTTTTATTTCCTGCAGCGGTCTTCCATTTGCATCAAGCCACACCAGTACCGGCTCAGCCCAGTCTTCGTAGAGCTGACCATGGATTTTTGTGACAATGGACAAACCGGGACGTTCCGGAAAATACATTTTGTGTTTGTTGTGCACCGCAGCCCATTTACGATTGGTGTATTCCTTGCCTTTGTTTTCCAGGGGAAATGAAAGTATGGTCAGCCAATGACCGTTTTCCCGGTAGTGCAGAGGACCCGCCCCGATAATTGCCGTATAGCTGCCATCAGGATTTTTAAAGTGCTTGGAGAATTCGGTACGTAGCGCCACCACCTCCTGCTCCATGCTGTAAGCACCAAAGGGGCCTTGTTGGTCCTGAAAATAAAGTCGCAGGGCTTCTGTTTCATCTGTTTGATTACGTTCACGCAGTTGATTTTGCGAAAAAACGGTAGCGAAGCATGTGCCGCTGATAAGGACGAAGAGTAAATACTGCTTCATAGGCTATGCCATTATTTATTAATTGTGTTACATATTAATTGTTCAAAGAACAACCATCCTGCAGGAACCCTGCTGCTAGCTGCCTTGCATCAGCTTCTGCGTAATGTGGAGAGGACAACAGAGGAAAGTAAAGTTGCTTCATAATCTCACTTCCACTTTTTTCTCGTAGAATTTACTTAAGCGGAAGTTATGAAATCTTGTGAAAATTTCCAAGAGGATTTTCATTAAGAAAAGAGAAAGAATTGGCCGCTCTGACCGTACGCTTTGGCATGAGCTGTTCTTAAAAAAGTAAAAGCGGAAATAGCCTGAAGGCTACTCTATCTGTTGGCGGCTGACTCCCTGAGTTTTTCGAGAACCTATGGAAGGAAGAATTCTAAAAGTAATACTGTACCCTACCGGTGGCCAGTTTTACGGTCTTAAATCATTTCCGGGGCAAACAGCTACAAAATTTTGTTCAAAACCTGTCCAAACTCAAACACTTCGGAGAAGGTATTGTACAGCGGCACCGGAGCCATACGAATGACATCCGGTTCACGCCAGTCCACGATGACACCTGCTTTTTTCAAGGCACCGTAGAGATGTTTACCTTCCTTGCCCACGTGAACGGAAAGCTGGCATCCCCGCTGATTTTTGTCCGCAGGAGTAATGATTTTAAGCGGATGCCTGGATTGTTTTGCAACATCGTGCAGAATAAATTCCAGATATCCGGTGAGTTTTTCACTTTTTTCCCGGAGGTTTTCCATTCCGGCTTCTTTAAATATTTCCAGCGATGCTTTGTGTATGGCCATGGGAAACACCGGTGCATTGCTGACCTGCCAGCCTGCCGCTCCGGGTTGGGGATGAAAAACATCGGGCATCTCAAAGCGGGTTTTTTCATCGTTGCCCCACCAGCCGGCAAGACGGGGCAAGTCAGGATTATTGCAATGCCGCTCGTGCACAAACGCACCGCCCACTCCTCCGGGGCCTGAATTCAGATATTTGTAAGTACACCACGCGGCAAAATCCACCTCCCAATCATGCAACTGCAGCAACACATTGCCTGCAGCGTGTGCCAGGTCAATACCCACCATGGCGCCCCCTTCATGACCGGCTTGCGTGACCGCTGGAATGTCAAAGAATTGGCCGGTATAGTAATTCACCCCACCAAGCAAAATCAGCGCGAGCTCGTGTTTGTGATTCTCAATGGAGTACAAAATATCTTCGGTGCGCAGGGTATATTCGCCAGGGCGCGGAGTAAGCTCAATGATGCCCTCCTGCGGATTATAGCCGCGGAGTTTTAATTGGGTTTGCACTGCATAGCGGTCTGAGGGGAAGGCATTTGCCTCCATCATGATTTTAAAACGCCTTCCCTGGGGCTGATAAAAGGAAATCATCAGCAGGTGGAGATTCACGGTAAGGGCATTCATCAAGACGACTTCTTCCGGAAGTGCGCCTACCAGCTCACACTCTTCTTCAAAAAAATGATGATAATAAAACCAGGGATTTTTGCCGTGCAGATGCCCTTCCACGGCAAGCTGCTGCCAGTCGTGCAATTCCTGCTGAATTTTTTCGGAAACGGTTTTGGGCTGCAGCCCCAGCGAGTTGCCGCAGAAATAAATCAGCGGGCTGCCATTGCGATGAGGAATAAAAAATTTATCCCGAAAGGAGCGTAGCTTATCCTGCTGGTCAAGCTCAAGGGCAAAGGCAAGGGAATTTTCAAAAATCATACTACAACTTAAAACTACCGGCCAAGGAAATTCGCCACCCATTTATCTAATAAGCTATGCAATAAGGCATTCTGGGCATCTGCATAATGCAGGTGAGCCAGAATGGTCTCAGCAGATTGCACATATTTTGCCGAAACAAGCTCTGCATCGCCTTCCTTCAACATTTCTTGCATAGAGACTTGTGTCATTTCTGGATGAAACTGCAATGCGATTACCTGCCTTCCGTAGGTAAAAGCTTGATGCCTGCATGCTTCGCTTTTTGCCACATGCACCGCCCCACGAGGCAAGTCAAATGTATCACCGTGCCAGTGGAAGGTAATGAATTCTCCCGGGAAAAAATGCAACAATGTGTTTTGTGCGGCCTCCAGCAGGTACACGGGGAACCAGCCAATCTCCTTATACTGATTTGGATAAACCCTGGAGCCGAGCACATGGGCAATCAGCTGTGCGCCCAGACATATGCCCAGCACATGCTTCTCATGTTGGATGAATTCTTCAATACATTTTTTTTCGTAATAAAGCCAAGGGTACTTTTTTTCATCATGCACACTCATCGGCCCTCCCATGATAATGAGCATATCTGAGCTCTCTGCCGCAGGGAGATTGGCATTTTTCCACAGACAGACCTCATGGAGCTGATATCCGTTTTTGTTTACCCAATGAGATATACAGCCAAGCCCTTCAAAAGGGGCATGCAAAAGTGCATACACACGAAGGTTTTTTTTCATACCATGAGCGAAGCTACAGCATACCAGGAAAAAAACCATGTCCGGGAAAGTGTATACCCCACATTTGTAGTTCTGCCGCCCGTCTTGCACCATGTAAAGGGGCACCGCAGCTGCTCTTCCTTACCTTTATTTTTCTTTTTAAGAAAGCATTCCATTTACGCTTTTGTCCACATATAGGCTAATAGCGAACAACATTACTATGCTCCTGAATGAACCGCTGTTCACGATAAAATGCAGACACCAGAACAAACAGTACCGCTGCAACCAGCATCAGCAAGGTAAAAAAGAGAAAATAAGATGAGCCCTTTAATTTATGCACATACACATGCTGGGGCTCAAATCTTCCCTGCATCAGAAGAGTTGAAACCGGTTGCTTGTTAATATCCAGTACTTCAAAAATATTTTGATCCGGATTATATGAGCCTATGATAAAAGTGCCCGAAAATACAACCGTATCTGCTTCACCATGAGCTGTAGTTTTTATCAGTGCTAAAGATTTAACCTTATCTGTTTCAATCCGGAGTCCTTCCCGAATACCTTCGGTATGCAACACATGGAAATACGTACGCGGGCCTGCAATTATGCTTTCTATCTGCACGGGGCGCAGAATAAAGTAGTTGACCTGCGTGGTTATGAAGTTACCCAATGTCACTGTCAACCAAAAGAATCCCATCACAAGCGACTTCATGGCAACGGGAGCCTGAGTATAGGAAAACTCCAGGGCTGTTATAGATACCAGCACTTCAGCCGTAGTGATAACAAAAAATGCCAGCAGCTGCCACCCCACGTGCACAGGAACATTCTGCTCCAGGTTTCTCTCAATCCAGCAGATGATAACAAAAGAAAAAGCGGTAATAAATAACCCCAGAGAGATTTTCCGCAGATAAGTGAGCCGGAAAAACCGATTTAAAAAAGGATACACCCACAAGGAAAATACAGGAGCAAGCACAATAATCAGTAAGGGGTTAATAGCCTGAATCTGGGCGGGCAACACTTCAAACCGGATAAATCCAAGGTCAATGGTTTTTTGCATCAGCTCCCTTTCGGCCTGAAGTACCCATGTTGACCCCGTCTGGTCATACAAAGACCAGAAAACAGCTATGAACACGTAAACCAGGCTGAGTTTAAGCAGAATACGCAACCCATCAGGATGGAAAACTTCCTTTTTAAAAGCTTTCCACCCTACCGGAGGAATGGCGATATATTTTTTTCTGCCCCTCCAGAACACATATGTAGCCAAGCACATCAGAATACCCGGGAGACCAAAAGCCACGGCAGGTCCATGCCATGCAAGCAGGAAAGGCGTAAGCAGGGTAGAAAAAAATGCGCCCACATTTATGGAAATGTAGAAATACCCGAAAACTCTTTCCAGCAAGTGACTATTTGAAGTATTAAACTGATCTCCTACATGAGACGAGACGCACGATTTGATACCCCCCGCTCCGATGGCAATCAGCCCCAATCCAATAGCAAGACCTTGTGTATTTTCCCATAAGGCAATTACAGCATGCCCCAGACAATAAAACAGCGATAACCGGATAATGGTCTTGTATTTACCCCACCAGATATCAGCGAGCAGTGCCCCGGCAAGCGGAAGAAAATAGGCCGCCATAACGAAACTGTGCTGCCAGATAGTGGCTTTCGCTTCACCCAGCATAAGAAATTGTGTCATATACACAATCAGGATGGTTTTCATACCGTAAAAGCTGAATCGCTCTGCCGCTTCGTTGCCTATGATGTACGGGATGCCGGAAGGCATGCCCCCTTTGCGGGAAGTTTCTTTTTGTGGATGCTCCATTATTCAGGTAAATGAAAAAATGGCTCTAATCTAAAGAATAATACGTCCTCTGAAGTAATGGCAGAAAAGAGTTTCGGTCACCGGGTTTATTTGGCTTTACCAAACATGCGTTTGGTAAGGCCAAATAAAGACCTTACCTTTGAATCATCTATGCCGAAACAAAAAGTCAATAAAGAATATGTCGTACACCAGGCACTGAAGATGTTTCGCAAAAAGAGTTACCATCAGTGTACAATGGCCGACATAGGTGAGGCAGTTGGTTTGCTGAAAGGCAGCATTTATCACTACTTCAGCAGCAAGGAAGAACTGATGAAAGAAGTGATGATCTATGTACACAAGTTTTTCAAAGACCAGGTATTTGTCCATGCTTATGATAAAAACCTGCCGGCCCGCGTTCGTCTGGAGAAAATGATCCAGGTAGCCGAGCATGTTTTCCTTGGCCCTGAAAACGGAAATATCATGGGCAACATCGGTCTGGAGACAGCACATGTCAATCCGGAATTTCAGGAGCTGATACAAGTATTTTTCAAACAGTATATGAAGGCACTGAAAACCATTTATGCAGAAACCTACCCTGAGGAAAAGGCCCAGGAACTGGCCGAACAGGCCATGGCCGAAATGGAAGGATCGCTCATGCTGTCACGCATATTTAACAAGAAAGATTATTTTCTCAAAGCCAATCGCAGAATTCTGGAGCGCATGGACACTGTTTCAAACGGGCGTTTGGCAAAAACCAGGAATTAGGTATTTTTGTTAACCTATTTACAAACCATAAAAAACACCATCATGGATGCAGTAGCTGAAAAACCCAAAGCACAAACCCCTGCCAGAAAAACCCAGAGACACATCCGCTCGGTAGCAGTTCTGGGTTCCGGTGTGATGGGCTCCCGCATTGCCTGTCACTTTGCGGGCATTGGCGTCAAAGTGCTCCTTCTGGACATTGTTCCCAGGGACCTGCCTGAAAACCTGAAAAACGACCCCGCTGAGCGCAACAAAATTGTAAACAGTTCTCTCCAGGCCGCCCTGAAAGGCAAACCGGCCGCCATCTATGATACTGCCTTTGCTTCCCGCATCACTACCGGCAACTTTGAAGACAATATGAAAGATATAGCTTCTGTTGACTGGGTATTTGAAGCCGTCATTGAAAACCTGGAAATCAAGAAGAAAGTCTTTGCCGAAGTAGAAAAATACCGCACTCCTGGAACTATCGTTTCCACCAACACTTCCGGTATTCCGCTGCATAAAATGCTGGAAGGACGCAGCGAAGATTTTCAGAAAAATTTCATAGGTACCCACTTCTTCAACCCACCCCGTTATCTGAAACTGCTGGAAATCATTCCGACTCCCAAAACCGATCCCGCTCTTGTGGAATTCATGATGGAATATGGCGATAAGTATTTAGGCAAAACCACTGTGCTCTGCAAAGATACTCCAGCCTTTATCGCCAACCGCATCGGGGTGATGAGCGTCATGTCGGTTTATCATCTGATGAATGAACTGGGCCTTTCCATCGAAGAAGTAGATGCACTCACCGGCCCCATATCCGGCAAACCCAAAACGGCAACCTTCCGGCTTGGTGACCTCATCGGCATTGATACCCTGGTAAAAGTGGCCAACAACGCCTATCAGGACTGCGTCAACGATGAATCCAGGGACCTTTTTGTAGTGCCCGACTATATCAATAAAATGGTCGAAAAAGGCTGGACAGGAGACAAAGCCGGACAGGGCTTCTATAAAAAGGTGAAAACCCCGGATGGCAAAAAAGAAGTCTACGTCATCGACCCAAAAACACTGGAATATAAGCCCCTCGCCAAACCAAAACTGGAAATCGTCAGTGCAGTGAAAGGCGTGGAAGACCTTCGTGAGCGCCTTCTCCTTATCCATAAAGCCACAGACAAGGGTGCCGAATTTTTAAAGAAACTTTCGGCCTATGTGTTTCAATACTGCACCAACCGCATTCCGGAAATAGCCGATGACCTTTACAAAATTGACGATGCAGTAAAAGCCGGCTTCGCATGGGAGCTCGGACCCTTTGAATCATGGGATGTCATTGGCGTTGAAGAAGGAGTGAAATACATGGAAAGCATCGGCAAAAAACCCAATCAATGGGTGTATGACATGCTTGCAAAAGGCATCACTTCTTTCTACAAAGTAGAAAACGGAGTGCGCAAATACTATGACATTCAAACCAAAGCCTACAAGGCCATCCCCGGACGCGAGGCCTTTATTCTGCTGGACAACCTGCGCGGACAGAAACCGGTATGGAAAAATGATGGTACCACCCTCCATGATATTGGGGACGGAGTCCTCAATCTGGAGTTTCACAGCAAAATGAATTCGCTGGGACCTGAGGTCATTGAAGGCATCAATAAAGCTATTGACATTGCCGAAAACGAAGGCTGGAAAGGATTGGTTATTGCCAACAATGGTCAAAACTTCTCTGTTGGAGCCAATCTGTTTATGATTGTGATGATGGCCGTACAACAAGAGTGGGATGAACTGGAACTGGCCGTGAGGACTTTTCAGAACACCATGATGCGTGTGCGCTACTCGGATATCCCTGTGGTAGTTTCACCCCATAATATGACCCTCGGAGGCGGATGCGAGCTTACCCTGCATGCCGACAAAGTGGTTGCTGCAGCAGAAACCTACATTGGGCTGGTAGAAGTTGGCGTAGGCCTGATTCCCGCAGGTGGCGGCACCAAAGAACTTGTGCTACGCGTTTCTGACTCCTTCCGCAAAGGCGATGTGCAACTTAATCGCCTCCAGGAAGCTTTTGTCAACATTGCAACTGCCAAGGTAGCCACCTCAGCCTACGAAGCCATGCACATGGATATCCTGAAGAAAGATCGCGACATCGTCATTCTCAATAAAGACCGGGCTATTGCCGCTGCAAAACAAGAAGTGCTTCGCCTGTATGACCTGGGCTACACCAGACCTATCATGCGAGAAGACATCACTGTTCTCGGACGCACTGCACTCGGGGGCCTGTATTCAGGCTCCTACGGCTTCTACTTCGGCAACTACGCCACCGAGCATGATTATCTCATCGCCAGAAAACTGGCCTATGTGATGACCGGTGGCGACTTGTCCGGTGAGCAAAAAGTATCAGAGCAATATCTGCTTGACCTGGAACGGGAGGCCTTCCTCTCGCTCTGTGGTGAGCAGAAAACGATAGAAAGAATGCAGCACATGCTGGAAAAAGGGAAACCGTTGAGAAATTGATTCCGGTAGAGTGCGCATTACCTTGGGTTCTTTGATTTTTACGTCAACACTTGTCTGATCGCTTGCTGTGAAGCGGGCGCGTGCATGCAGTCAGGTGTGCACTCGGTTGGTAACATCCGCGGGGGCACTGACAGCGTGAAAACGTGCCCTTTTGCAGACAGCGGAAAGCTAGTGCCCGGTGCTGCATCCAAGGCAGATAAAGCCATGCATAGACGTGGCCGAAGGCGTATCCGGTTTTCTGCATACCCTTCAGCCGTCTTTACCTGAACGAAACAAGATACCGTATGAAGGATGAACCACCGATACCTGCAGGGAAGAAAACTTTTTAAGTATTCTTTCCGGCAGAATAGCTAAAAACAAAAATTTGAAATCATAAATCATTTATAACCCTGTGTTGCGAAGTACTGAAACAAAATACCGTACTATGCAATACATAAAACCAAAAACATGCAAGAAGCATATATCGTAGCCGGTTATCGTTCCGCGGTTGGTAAAGCCAACCGGGGCGGATTCAAGTACCTTTCCCCTGTGGATCTGGCAAAGGAAGTTATTGAATACCTGTTAAAATCCGTTCCGCAGTTAGATCCGGAAAGAATTGATGACCTTATTGTAGGCAATGCCGTCCCAGAAGCCGAGCAAGGCCTGCAAATGGCACGGTGGATTGCCGTGCGCTCGCTTCCTCTGGACGTGCCGGCAGTCACTGTAAACCGTTACTGTGGCTCCGGAGTAGAAACCATAAACATGGCTACGGCAAAAATTCGTGCCGGCTTTGCAGATTGCATTATCGCGGGCGGCTCCGAGAGTATGTCGCTGGTGCCAACGGTAGGCTGGAAAACCGTTCCCAACTATCACGTGGCTAAAGAATGGCCCCATTATTTCTTAGGCATGGGTCATACCGCTGAAAAAATTGCTGCCGAATTCAAGATAAGCCGTGAAGAGGCCGATGTATTTTCCTTCCAATCACACCAGAAAGCCTTAAACGCCATCAAGAACGGCTTCTTCAAAGATGAAATCGTGCCCGTGAAGGTGGAAGAAGTCTATTATGCCGATGGGAAAAAACAAACCAAAACTTTCACAGTTGATACGGACGAAGGACCGCGTGCCGATACCAGCCTGGAAGCGCTGGCTAAATTGAAACCGGTATTCTCCAACGGAGGCGTAGTAACGGCAGGAAACTCCTCCCAGACTTCTGATGGAGCCGCTTTTGTGATTGTGATGTCAGAACGTATGGTGAAAGAATTAAACCTCAAACCGATAGCCCGCATGGTTACCTGTGCCTCTGCCGGGGTAGATCCAAGCATCATGGGTATCGGGCCGGTAAAAGCGATACCCAAAGCACTGAAGCAAGCCAACATGCAACTGGATGATATTGACCTCATTGAACTAAACGAAGCCTTTGCGACTCAGGCCTTGGCAGTGATTAAAGAGGCCGGACTGAACCCCGATAAGGTCAATGTCAACGGAGGCGCCATCGCCCTCGGTCATCCCCTCGGATGCACCGGCACCAAGCTTACTATTCAAATTATCAATGAACTGAGAAGAAGAAAGAAAAAGTATGGAATGGTTACAGCCTGTATCGGAGGAGGTCAAGGTATTGCCGGCATTTATGAACTGCTCAATTAAACATGGTAAAGCCTCTACGACCTGAACCACCGGCATGTACTGATGCAACCTATACTGGCAGACTGTAAAGCCGGAATTTTTAATACAAACCAATAAAAAATTTCAACAATCATGTCAACAGCTACTTCCCCTACAAAAGTCCTGCAAGGCGGAGAATTTTTAATAAAGGACACCGATGCTCAAGCTGTGTTCATCCCGGAGGAAATCAATGAGGAGCAGCGCATGATCCGGGATACTTGTAATGATTTTATTGAAAAGGAAATTCATCCGGTGTATGACCGCATTGAGAATCAGGAAGAAGGCCTCACACCTTCGCTTATTGAAAAAGCTGGAGAACTGGGGTTGTTGGGGCTCGCCATTCCGGAAGAATACGGTGGGTTTGGAAAAGATTTCAACACCAACACCGTGATGATGGAAACCATGAGCAATGCAGGTTCTTTTTCGGTTTCCTTTGGTGCACATATCGGCATCGGCACCCTTCCCATCCTGTACTTCGGCACCGAAGAGCAAAAAAGAAAATACCTTCCCAAGCTTGTAACGGGCGAACTGAAAGCAGCTTACTGCCTTACTGAACCAGGCTCTGGCTCCGATGCACTGGCTGCAAAAACACGTGCCGACCTGAGCGAAGACGGCAAATACTATGTACTCAACGGCCAGAAAATGTGGATCACCAATGCAGGCTTTGCAGACATCTTCATTGTGTTCGCGAAAATCAACGGAGAGAAATTCACCGGCTTTATTGTGGAGCGCAATTCTCCCGGATTTACCGTAGGCGCTGAAGAAAAGAAGCTCGGCATAAAGGGCTCTTCCACACGTCAGATATTTTTTGAAAATGTCAAAGTGCCGGCCGAAAATGTGCTCGGTGAAATCGGTCAGGGACACAAGATAGCTTTCAACATTCTCAATATCGGCAGATTCAAGCTGGGCGCAGGCGTGCTGGGCGGTGCTAAGAAAGCCGCCACCATGGCTATACAGTATGCCAATGAACGGCATCAATTTGGCGCACCCATAGGCTCCTTTGGCGCTATTAAGCACAAAATCGGAGAAATGGCCTCCCGCATCTATGCTCTGGATGCAATGACCTATCGCACCAGCGACCTCATTGACCGGATGGAAAAACAACTGCTTTCTGAAGGGAAAGACTTCGCTACGGCCGTACAGACCGCCGCTGAGGAATATGCCATTGAATCTTCCATCATGAAAGTATTTGGCTCCGAAACCGCATTCTTTGTGGTGGACGAAGCCCTGCAAATTCACGGTGGTATCGGCTATTCGGAAGAATACCCTGCAGCACGTGCTTACCGCGATGTACGCATTAACCGCATTTTTGAAGGGACCAATGAAATCAACCGCATGCTCATTATTGACATGCTGATGAAAAAAGCCATGAAGGGCAAGCTGGATCTGATGACTCCCGGCATGGCTATTCAGAAAGAACTCACCTCCGTGCCTTCGTTTAGTAACGGTGAAAGCGGACTGTTTTCAGCCGAAAAGCGGGCATTGAAAAATCTTAAAAAAGCCTGTTTGCTGGTAGCCGGCAGTGCAGCTCAGAAACTGATGATGAAACTGAAAGATGAGCAGGAAATCCTGATGTGTCTGGCAGACATGCTTATTGAACTCTATGCTTGCGAGTCAGCGCTGCTGCGCACAGAAAAGCTCACAGCCACGCGGGGCGAAGAGGCAACGACCATTCAGCGTGCCCTGATGCAGGTGTACTTCAGCGATGCTATTGAAAGAATACATCTGCATGGTAAGCATGCCCTGGCCGCTTTTGCTTCAGGAGATGAGCTGAAGATTCTACTCATGGGACTTAAGCGTTTCACAACCTATGATGTAATCAATACCAAAGAACTGCGCAGAAAAATTGCAGACAAGGCCCTGGAAGCAAACCAATACTGCTTCTGATAAAGAAACTATTCAGAAGCTGCTCCATATTTTCCAGGCCTCTTCAGCCTGAATGGTGAGCATGTTCCATCCGTTGCATACTGCCGCACCGCGTTTTTTACCCATTTGCATAAACAGTGTCTCTGAAGGGTTGTACACAAGGTCGTATAACAGATGGCGGGTAGTGAGGTGTGCATACGGAATAGCCGGAGCTTTTCCCGTATGAGGAACCATGCCTGCGGGTGTAGTATTCACAATGAGCAAGTGCTGCTGAATGATTTCTCTGGTAAGTTCGCTGTATGCATATACGTCCCCCTTTTTTGAAACCGGTTGTCTGGAAACAAGGGCATAGGCAATACCCAGCTTTTGCAGCACATGCCGTATTGCCAGCGATGCCCCTCCAGTACCCAGTATTAGCGCCTTTTTATGATGAGGTTGCAGCAACGGTAGCAAAGAACGCATGAAGCCGATATGGTCTGTATTAAACCCCACCATTTTACCGGAGCTGATTTTAATGGTATTGACCGCTCCGATGGTGGTGGCTTCAGCCTCTGTTTCGTTCAACAATGGAATGATAGCCTGCTTATGAGGAATGGTTACATTCAGTCCACGCAGGTCGGTATGCTGGGCAATAAGTTCCGGCAATTGACCTACCGTAGGAAGAGGAAAGTTTTCATACACGGCATCGCGGATAGCCTCACGCTGAAACTTCTCGGTAAAATACTGCCGGGAAAACGAATGCCTAAGCGGATAGCCGATAAGGCCAAAACGCCTCATGCTGCTGATCAGCTATACTGGTTAATTACTTGCTGTACGGCAAAATCGGCCTCCATAAGCGGGGCAATATCAAACAGCATGGCATAGAGTGATTTATCTTTTAGCAGAGCATGCTCCAGATTTAGCAAGGATTCTTTTTTATTTCCAAGCAGATAGTGGTAGGCACTTTTTACATACAGGATGTCTGCCGGCGCATCAAACTCTTCACTTGCTTCATCCAGCAGCCTGAATGCTTCCGCATAAATGCCGCTTTCCATCATGGTACGCGCCAGAGAAAGCCATGTTTCCTTCACTCCCGGCCGGATATCCAGCACTTTGTGATACAGCTCCATAGCGCTGTCTAAATCTCCTTGTTCATAGTAGCAATCGGCCAGTGCCTCCAGATAATCAGGGTCATCGTCTTTTATTCTGACACAGCGCTCAAAAGACAGCACCGCATTAGACCATTTTTCCTCTGCCTGATAGCACATGCCGATTCTGAAAAGAGCTTCGTGAAACTGCGGGTCCAGATTCAGGGCTTTGCGGTAATAATTCCGTGCCTTTGCATACTCCTCCATTGCCTCGTAACATTCGGCAATGTTGAATAATATTTCCTTAGATGGACGCGAGGCATCCAGACCATTGCGATAAAACTCTATGGCCTTGCGATATTCCTCCATCTTAAAAAGCACGTCCCCGCAATCTTTGTATGCATACTCATATTCTTCGTTGATGGCAATTACAAATTCAAAAGCTTCTACGGCTTTTTCATACTCACCCACGCCAGAATAGGCATGAGCAAGGTTGAACCACGCCAGATAGTTGTAGGGATCTTTTTCTATCAAGGCCGTATGCAGCTGAATACTCTCCTGATATTTTTCGGTAAATTCAACACAAAACCATAGCCGGTTGAGGGCTTCTTCATTGGCAGATTCATAACTCAGGGTTTTTTTCAGGCATTCAAAAACCTGGTCATACTGTTCCCATTCTTCATACACATCAGCCAGCTCCAGATATAAATCGGCCTTGTCTTCCGGTTCACAAATGCTCAGTGCCCGCTCTATGCTGGATGCTGCCTTTTTATAATCTTCCATCCACACATAAATATCCGAACGCAGCAGATAAATCTGCATATCCTGCGGATCATAAATCTCTGCACGCTCCAGCAGTTCCAACGCCTGATCAAACTGGCGCATGTCAAAAAAATACTGTGCCTTTTTTATCAGGAAATATGCAGAATAAGGGTATTGCATGATAGCCAGGTCAACTACCCGGGCAGCTTTATCATTGCTGAGCTTTTGCTCGTAATACTCTATCAGCTGCTCAAAGGATGATTCATCCAGAAAAAGACTGCCTTGCGTCTTTTCCATCTCTTCAAAATGTGCTACCAGATCAAGGACATCCTGGTAATCATCGTGGGATAAGTTTTCAGACATGAGACAGGGTGAATTAGGTATGGTAAAAGTATGGAGTACGGGCTGAAATTTCAATTTTAATTTTTCTCACTAATTTCCACGTTGTTCTTGATTTACATCACTATAATGATTAAAGGTCTGCCCTCCTGCAGGCAAGGGTTGTCTGTATTTTTTTGTTTCACTTTTCTCACTGTTTGCAGCCGTATTGTGCTTGCCCGGCATTCTGGTAACTACAACGGGGACACCAGTTACTGGCAGCAACGTACCGACTATACCATTGAGGTCATACTGGATGACAGCCTCCATGAACTGCGGGGCCATATTTCTGTCGCCTACCATAATCACTCTCCGGATACCCTGTCATTTATCTGGTTTCACCTGTATCCTAATGCCTATAAAGATCATTCAACTGCATTTGCACGTCAGCAGCTTGAAAACGGCAATACAGCTTTTTATTTTTCCAAGCCCGCACAGCGCGGCTTTATTGACAGCCTGCATTTTCAGACATACAGTCAAACCCTTGCCTGGGACTATCATCCTGAGCATGCGGATATCTGCAAGGTATATCTGCCAAAGCCTCTGGCCCCCGGTCAAAGTATCGTGATCTCCACGCCCTTCCGCGTCAAAATACCGGAGAGCTTTTCAAGGCTCGGGCATGTAGGCCAGTCCTACCAGATTACGCAATGGTATCCCAAGCCGGCCGTCTATGATCAGAGCGGCTGGCATCCCATGCCTTATCTTGACCAGGGTGAGTTTTATTCGGAATACGGCTCATTTGACGTGAAGATTACTTTGCCGAAAAACTATGTGGTGGGAGCCTCCGGCAGCTTACAGAATCCTGAAGAGCAGCACTGGTTAGACAGTCTTGCACAGGCTACTGCTCAATTGAAGCAATTTAAAAACGAAAAAGGCTTCCCTCCGTCTGACACTGTTCGGAAAACCCTGCATTACAAGCTGGATTATGCGCACGACTTTGCCTGGTTTGCCGATAAGCGCTTTTATGTGCTAAAGGGAAGTGTTATGCTTCCTGATTCCAGCCGGGAAGTTACAAGCTGGGCCTTGTTCACCGCCCGTCAGGCACACCTGTGGGAAAAAAGTATTGAATACCTCAATGATGCCATTAAGCACTACTCTGCATGGATCGGCAATTACCCTTATGATCAGGTTACTGCGGTGGAAGGCGCCCTCAGCGCTGGCGGTGGGATGGAATATCCGGCTATCACCATTATCGGCAGTGCCGGAAACGATCTGTCACTGGAAACGGTCATCGTGCATGAAGTTGGTCATAATTGGTTTTATGGCGCCCTGGGAAGCAATGAGCGTGATCATCCGTGGATGGACGAAGGCATTAATTCCTTTTATGAAACAAGATACCTCCTCACGAAATATCCAAAAATGAAGTGGCCCAATACCCGGCTCAAGGGTATTCACAGTTTTTTTGATCTTCACTACAATTTAAAGATCACCAACGAGCTTCTGTACCTGTATAATGCCTTGCGCGAACAGGACCAGTCCGCCAATCTTCCTTCCGAAGCCTATACCGATATCAATTATGGCGCTATCGTTTATGCAAAAACCGCCATCTGCTTCGATCATCTTATGGCATACCTGGGCGATTCCCTCTTTGACAGCATTATGCAGGATTACTACAATAAATGGAAATTCAAACATCCGCAACCTGACGACCTGAGAAGAATATTTGAAGCCGGAAGCGGCAAAGACCTTTCCTGGTTTTTTGACGATCTTCTCGGAACAAACAAGAAAGTAGATTACGCGATTACTCGGGTTAAAAAAGATAAAATCAACGATATCCACACCCTCAGAATTAAAAACCGTTCCGGCATGGCTCCGCCCGTTCCCGTTTCCGCAATCAGGAAAGATGAAGTGGTAAAAACCTTTTGGGTTGAGGGGTTCAGCGGGACAAAAGAAATTGAAATAAAAAATGACGGCTATACCGACTATCGTATTGATGCGCTGAGGAACACAACCGAAATAAACCGAAAGAATAACAACTATCGCTTACAAGGGTTGCTCCACCGGTCAGAAAAACTTCGCTTTCAACTTCTGGGCAGCCTGCATAATCCTGAGCGCACCCAACTGTTTTTTGTGCCTGCCGTGTGGTGGAACAACTACGACAAGACGGTTGTCGGCATTGCCTTATACAATCATGTTTTCCCTTTCAAAAAATTTGAGTTTGAACTGGTGCCCATGTTCGGCACGGCTTCCCTTTCTTTTGTGGGTGCCGGAAGAATAGGATATACGTTCTATCCCCAGAAAAGCAAACTGCACAACATTAACCTGAGCCTGCATGGAAAACGCTTTGGCTATGACCTCATCCCCGCAGTGAAAACATTCAGCAAGCTGCAGCCCGTGCTTACCCTTGCATTCAAAAAGAAAAATCCGAGAAGCTTAATAGATAAAAAACTGACCTTGCGCCACATCTACGTCTGGCTGGACAAAGACTATAAAAACCATACCCGCTACTACGTAAATGAAGCCTCTTTTCATTTTGACAACGCCCGCGTGATCAATCCCTTTCATTTTTCCGCTACGCTGCAACAGGGCAGCGAATACCTGAAACTCTCCGGAGAATTCCGCTACCAGCTCACCTACAACAAGCCCAGCAAGGGCTTACACATCCGGCTCTTTGCCGGTGGCTTCCTGTGGCAGAATGTGGACCGTACCCGCGCGCCCATACCTTTTTTAAGAATGAACTCCGGAACAGGATACTATTTGGTCAACGATCAGCAAAACGATTACACGTTTGATGAGTTTTATTTCGGACGAACCGAAAGCACCGGCTTTTTTTCACAGCAGATTGTTGTGAAAGAAGGTGGATTTCGCTCCATCATTCCCACAGAGGTGCAAAAAAACGGCATTTCCAAAAGCTGGTTGACCGCAATAAACATAAACTCCACCATCCCGGGAAAAATACCCATCCGGCCATTTGTGAGCTTCGGCATGTTCGGTCAGGATCTCTCTAAATTTAATATCGCCTTTGAACTGGGATTAGCGATTATCGTGCTTCCCGACATTTTTGAAATCAACTTCCCGCTGGTGACACTGATTGATGATCCCATCGGGGATCTGAAAAAATGGTTCATTGGCCAAAACACGAAAGAGATCCGCACAGAAAATCTTTATCAGAATACCCGCTATTGGAGCCTGATTACCTTTACCTTCAACCTGAAAAAAATGAATCCGTTTGAGCTGATCAGAACCATGAAGTTGTAGCATCCTATTTTTGAATAAACCTTATCCCATGCCAACCGCAAAATCCATACACCCGATTCTCAGCAAGCTGGGTTTAGACCAACCCTTTTCAGGAGCCAGCACGGGAACCCGCTGGCTCGCCACCAAAGGAAAGCGCATCAAAAGCATCTCCCCGGTGGATGGTTCATTGACCGGCACCGTCAACGAAACAGGCAGGGCAGAATACGACAGTGTAATTACCACTGCGCAAGAGGCTTTCAGGCATTGGCGGATGATTCCGGCTCCGAAGCGCGGAGAGATCGTGCGGCAGATCGGTGACGCACTTAGAAAAAACAAAGAATCTCTGGGGCAGCTGGTGTCGTGGGAGATGGGGAAGTCGCTGCAGGAAGGGCTGGGCGAAGTGCAGGAGATGATTGACGTGTGCGACTATGCCGTGGGGCTGTCGCGCCAGCTTTACGGCCTCACCATGCACTCCGAGAGGCCACAACACCGCATGTTTGAGCAATGGCATCCGCTGGGCATTGTCGGCATCATCTCTGCTTTTAATTTTCCGGTGGCTGTATGGTCATGGAATGCCATGATCGCCTGGGTGTGCGGTGACGTTTGCGTATGGAAGCCTTCTGAGAAAACTCCGCTCTGCGCCATTGCCTGTCAGAATATTGTTGCAGCAGTATTGAAAAAAAACAATATCCCCGAAGGGGTGTGCTCGGTAGTCATCGGGGACTATAAAGTGGGCGAATGGCTGGCGCAGGATACGCGCATTCCGTTGATTTCCGCTACCGGCTCCATCCGCATGGGCAGGCAGGTAGCTGCAGCCGTGGCAGCCCGCCTGGGACGGTCATTGCTGGAGCTGGGCGGCAACAATGCCATTATCATTACTCCGCATGCCGATCTGGACATCGCCATCCGGGCCGTAGTGTTTGGCGCTGCAGGAACAGCCGGGCAACGCTGTACCACCACACGCAGGCTCATCGTGCATGAGTCCGTGTATGAAGAAGTAAAAACCCGGCTTGTCGCATGCCTATGCCCAGCTGCGCATCGGCAATCCGCTGGATGAAAAGAACCATGTAGGCCCGCTCATTGACAAACGTGCCGTAGAGCAATATCTCAAAGCGCTGGAAGCAGTGGTAAATGAAGGCGGCAGGCTGATTGTAAAAGGTGGCGTATTGAAAGGCAAAGGCTATGAGTCGGGCTGTTATGTGCGGCCGGCTATCGCGGAGGCAGAAAACCATTTCCCCATCGTGCAGCAGGAAACCTTCGCCCCGATTCTTTATCTCATCCGGTACAAAACCCTGGAGGAAGCCATAGCCTATCAGAATGGCGTGGTGCAGGGGCTGTCTTCCGCCATCATGACCAACGATCTGCGCGAAGCGGAAACTTTTCTTTCACACGCAGGCTCCGATTGCGGCATCGCCAACGTCAACATCGGCACTTCGGGTGCAGAGATTGGCGGAGCCTTTGGCGGTGAGAAAGAAACCGGTGGCGGCCGTGAGGCCGGCTCTGATGCATGGAAAGCCTACATGCGCAGGCAAACCTGCACGATCAACTACGGCACGCAACTGCCCCTGGCACAGGGGATAAAGTTTGAAGTGTAGATGTGTGAATGCTTACCTACCGGACAAGGGTAATGTTTCCGCGCAGCATCCGCAAAGTGTTGCCGCAGCTATACCGCACATAATACACATACACCGCAACATCCTGTGGTTCGCCCTTCCAGGCGCCATCCCACCAGTTGTTGCGATCATGGGTTTCAAATACCTGCTCTCCCCATCGGTTGAACACGCGGTAATCTTCAAGCCGGATGTCTCCGCTGAGCAACGGCCCTATCCGGTCATGCACGCCATCAGCGTTGGGAGAAAAGGCAGTGGGCATAACAATTTTGCAATCCGTATGTTCCACCTTGATTGTTATGCTGTCCACCGCCATGCAGCCACTCTGACCGGAAGCCTGCACATAATAGGTAGCCGTCTGAACCGGTTTAGCCACCGGACTGGCGCAGGCCGTACAGGACAAGCCTTCCGCAGGCGACCACTCAAAAGCACCGGCATTGCTGACTGTGGTTAAGACTACGGACATCCCAGGGGCAATAGTGGTATCTTCCGCAACTCTTACATATATGCTGTCAACCGAAAGATGCGTTACGATAATACTATCGCACCCTGACAAGGATGTGAAAGTATCTACATACACTCCGGATTGATATTGCCAGCCCCCCGCGGCAAAGAAGGAATCGCCCGGGCAGATGGATTTTATGATGGTATCAGTTAATGAAGGTTGAACATAAACAACCACCGAATCATAGCCACTACATAAAGGAATAAAGGAAATATCATCCAATGCAAAATCATTGCCGACTGGCACCGTACTTTGATTTACAATACATATATTAGCTATGGTATCGGCTCCGGAATTCCATGTAGCAGCAAACTGAGCCCAAACACAGTCAATGGAAGGAGAATTAAATACCGGACCTATTAACGACCCATTGATCAGAAACTGAAGTTCAGCAACCGGATCAAACAACGTTGTTACCCAAGTTGAAAATTCATAATCGGTATTAGCTAAAACTTTAATTGTCTGACACCAAACCGGAACATTTGGAGTGGGATTTCCATTCACGAGCATCATGTTTCCGTTGCCGCTGGTATGATCCGAGCATTGGGCCATCTTAGTATTCCACACCTGACTGCCATCATAAATCCAATAACGACCGTGATTCACATTAGGTGGCGGTTCATAGGGATAGCCTGATGTGAATCCAGTATTGCCAGCACTGAAATCTCCATTAATGATAAGATTCGTGCCCTTTATTTGACTTCTCACAGTATATACCGTTGTTACCAGAGGTGATGCAATCGGATCTGGAATACTGGGATCGCTTAGGCCTAAAGCAGGGGACCACAGATAGCTTGGTCCGCCACTAATAGCATACAAACCCACGGATTGTCCTCGACAAATAATTAAATCATTACCCGCATCAATATCATTGACACCAACGGTAAGTTTTGTAATAACAATACTATCACAACCCACAGAAGCGGCTACGGTATCATAATACACCCCTGAAACCGTTTGCCATCCTCCTCCAATGAAAAATGAATCTCCGTGACATGAAAATATTTCTATGTATGTACTTGGAGCCTTCGAAACATAAACGCACTCCGGAAAGTCATAAACATCACTCGTATTATAAGTAAACAAAACCGGGTTATATTTAAATAATGGGTCATAGGCATTGAGATCAGGCGTTTCTATTCTTCCAATATCCGATGTGGAACTGTTGTTTTTTAAATGTGATAAATAAATCCATCTGGCCCTAATTTAAGCCCGCCTTTCCAATTGTCACCTAACGAGTCCAACAAAACATTCCGACCGGTGGAGAATTGGTATTGCCACAACCGAGGCAAGCCAGAGTATTGTACGTAATATAAAAACTCTCCTGATGGGGAATATTCCACATCATAAATGTTCGCTCCCTGATTCGGAAGCACCTGGTAGCTGTTTGTCATGAACATCCCGGTCACTGCATCAAAACCGCAGATGTATAATGCCGTACCTTGACCGCTACAAAATGCAATTTCATTTCGGATTGCACTGTAGGTCATGTTTTTGTAATTGCCTACGTTACTTCCAAACTGAAAAGATGCATGGTAATTTACCCCGTCATCATCAACCTTATATACCACATAGGTGTTGCTGTTTTTGAGATTGCAAATAATCCAAAATGAACGCCCGTTAACAGAATTGGGAACAAGAAGCAGTCCTTCCCCTATATCTGTATTGGAATAAAGGCCGGGCACCGAGAATATGGAAGAGAAAGTTCTGGAGCTTATGGCATATTTGCGATAGCGCAAGGGACCGGCATTTGTACCCCCTCCTCCGGTTGGATTTAAAAACACATAAATGGTATCCTCAGAACATCCGGGGTGTAAGGCTAATACTACCGGCTTGGTTGATTGCGCATTACCTCCTAATCCCGTCATAATTAAAAAATGATTGCCGTCATATACATTATCACCATCAGTATAAAAATGTATTACTCCTGTTTGATGTTCCACTGCTATAGCAGTTCCCTTAAAACCTAAATTGACAGATGGTGGCGGAGGAGATGGATTGACGGTAAAAGGAGATGCCCAGGTTTGAACTGGCCCTACGTATGAGAATTGAATGTGCGCGGGCGAATTCTGCCCAAATATCCAATACTTTTGTGCATACTGGGCATAAGAAGTTACCAATTGCGAAAATGAGAGAATCAGCATAAGCTTGATTGGTCGCATAAATCATTGTCCCACCTCGGAACAGGGGCAACGTATAAATAAAAGTAATAAAAGTATATCCCATTAAAAATGAGAGAGGCTTATTTTTTTATCTTCAATTTTACCAGAAGATGCATCAGATCAGGAGACAGGTTAAAATAGACAACAATGATTAAATAAAGTCCTGCAGATATCAGCGAACGCATAAAAATATCAGCCAGGTGACTCTCAATTTCAGGTATCATTATCCCGAAACCGATGGAAAATCCAAAGGCAGCAAATGCCTTTAACGAATCCAAACTGAACGGCTGCATTTTATATTTTACCCAAATAAATAGCAGCTTGACAAGGTTATATATCATTACTGAAAGAGCTGTTGCAAAAGCTGCCCCTGCTATCCCGTAAATAGGTATGAAAATATAGTTAGTACCAATTACCAGCAATACCAAAACAACCATAGAAACCAGATCAAACCTATAATACCTGGATAAACGTATAATTTCCCCATTCACACCGGTGTACATGTCAAATAACTTGGATACAAGGATAAATAACACAACAATTTTTCCACCACTATAAATTTCGGGGAGATAGGTAAACAGACTGTCCACATTAATCCAAACCAAAGCGAAAAGCAAATTCCCGATAAGGATTAAATTGATGGATGATTTTCTATAGATTTCCTCGATCTTTTTAAGATCATTATTCTTCCATGCTTCAGAGAGTACAGGAATAGCAATCTGCGATATTGAACGCTGTGGGAGTTGAATTACGGTAGCTATAAGAAATGCAACCGAATAAATCGCGGTATCCTTTAGATTAACCATGAAACTTACCATCACTACATCTATATTGGCTACAACAGTTACCGCTGCTCCACCAAGCAATGCATAAAACCCATAATTGGCCATTTCCCTATAACTGCTTTCAGGAAATCCCTCCCAAACAATCTTTATCTTCAAAGCACCAATTCTTATCAGGTATATGATTAGAAATACAACAGCCGCCCCATAAATTCCTATGAAAACGATCAGAAATTCGTTAAACGTTAAAATGTCTATATGATATAGTATGATTGCGATTAAAGTCAGCAGCCTTATAATTACTTCCCGGATAACGATCGGAAATATGGTTTTGAAATAGGTATTGGAAACAGATTCCAGGAGCCTCATATAAAGAATAAAGAAGGTCAATGGAAACACAAGGAAGAAATGATCATTAATGAGCTCAGAATCTTTCTGATAAGCTGTCAATATGAAGTCCCTGAACACATAGACTATGGCAGACACTGCGATAAAACCTAAAAGCGGAACTAAAAACGAAATAATAAGAAATGAGGAGTGCTGGTTTCTGTTACTTTTATAGAATGGGAAAAATTTCAGTATAACATTAAATGCTCCAAGATTTGCAAACTGCGCAAGAATATACGCCAGGGCTAATAATACCCGTGTTAACCCAAATTGCTCTGGCTTAAAATAATAAGGGAAGAGCAATACCACATTGATATAGCCAATTACAACCCCTGTATAAGATGCAATGGATGAATAAAAGCTTTCTCTTTTTATCAGGCCCATAATCTATTTGCCACCTCTCAAGGTAAAATCTTATTTTGCACCATCTTCTGGTTTATGTCGTTGACAAGAATACTCTCTCCTTTCATATTTCCATACACCCATGTAAAATCCATAAAGGGCAAAATTGTGAAGTTTCGCATTCATAATTCAACGGAATCCTTTAGGATAAAAAAGTGGGGAGGAGAAAAGGAATATGTCCTTAACATATTAAACCATCTGAAGGATGATGACACACTTTACGATATAGGCGCCTCAGTCGGTCTTATCTCCGTTACAGCAGCATCATTATTGACTAAAGGGAAAGTAGTGAGCTTTGAGCCGGATCCTGAAATAGCATCAAGGCTGGAAGCTAATTTTAAACTAAATAATCTGAGCAACTATATAATCAAACAAATAGCAGTGGGAGAAGAAAAATCCGTACTTCAACTTTATACGGAAGGTATCGATTCTTTTTCCCCCAGCCTGAAACCCGTCAATAAAATTACCCGACATATTGAAGTTCCGGTAAATTCAATTGATAATCTCCTGTCTGACAATGAAATTCCACCACCCACATCTGTAAAAATTGATATTGAAGGTGCTGAAATGCTTGCCTTAAAAGGAATGTCAAAACTGCTTAGTTCTGAAGTAAAGCCCAAAAACCTCTTCATTGAAATTCATCCTGATTTTCTGAATGATTTTAACACCAGTGTTACAGAAATTTTCCGATTTCTTCTGGATCACAATTATCACATTACAAACCTGATGCAACGCGATAGACAAATAATTTGTGACTTAAGTATTCCTGATTGACACATGACCCTCACCGCCCTGCTGCCTATGAAAGGTCACTCCGAGAGGGTGCCCAACAAGAACCTGAAGCTCTTTGCCGGCAGGCCGCTTTACCATCATGTGATGCGCACCCTGCTTGGCTGCCCTGCCATCACCCGCATCGTGATCAACACCGACAGCGCAGCCATCGCGGAAGACGTGAAGCGCCATTTCCCCGAAACGTTGATTATTGAGCGCCCCGAGGCAATCCGGGGAGATATGGTACCCATGAACAAAATCATTGCTCATGATATTGCGGTGACCGGTGGCACGCATTTCGTGCAAACCCACAGCACCAATCCCCTGCTGAAGCCCCAAACCCTCCAGAGCGCCATTGACTTTTACTTTAGCCATTTACATGAGTATGACAGTCTTTTCAGCGTCACCCGTCTGCAGACGCGCCTCTACTGGCAGGATGGCCGCCCGGTGAATCACAATCCCAATGCCTTGATACGCACACAAGACCTGCCGGTGATTTATGAAGAAAACTCCAACTTTTACCTCTTCTCCGCCACCAGCTTTCGCCAGAACGATGAAAACCGTATCGGACGCAAACCCTTTCTGTTTGAAACCCCGAAGCTGGAATCGCTGGACATTGACGAGCCACATGACTTTGAGCTGGCGGAAATGATTTTCCTCAAACAAACTGCCGCCAAGTGACGCATGTAGCCTATTCGAAGCGTGACCACCGCAGAATCCGCAAGCTGAAACGTTTGCATACTCTCTATGAGCTGACCAGCTTGGGGCTACGCAAGCTTACCGCCTATGGACGCAAAGGTCTGCAGAGGCTGCTGGTGTACCCGGTGATCACCGATAAAGAAACGCTGGGCGATGTAGTCAACCGTCTGCGCTTTGCCCTCCCGGATGACGGCCATTACGAAGTGCGTATTCCGGTGTCCAAAGCATTGCTGCAAACCAACCCGGACGAGCTACCCGTGCCGTCATCCCAGCAAAAATTTCCGCACCGGCACAGCCATTTCCATTTTATTGAAAGCGCTGCCGTGCGGCCGGCACAGGCCGATGCCCTGCTCCTCCACCGTTGCAGCGCTCTCAGGGAACCACGGATACTGGCTCACCTGCACAAAACCTACATCCTGGACAAAGAGTACTATTCTTCGGTGGAGGCAAGCACCCTGCGCGCCATCTACTATGAAACTCTGACAGAACAACGCAGGCAGGCATTTCAGGCTGCTTCAAAAAACATCTATTCTGAAATGCTGCACCCGGCACCGAAAGCCTATTGCTTTGCTACCGGCCCGAGCTTCGATCGTTACCGCGAGTTTCAATATGAGCCGGAAGCCTTTAAGGTCATCTGCAACAGCACCGTGAAAAACCACGATTTCCTGCGCTATATCGGCAATCCCCACGTGCTGGTTTTCGCTGACCCGGTGTTTCATTTCAGCCCCTGCCGCTATGCAGCCGTTTTTCGCCAGCAGGTGCTGGATGCTTTCCGCACATTTCAATTTCACATTGCCGTGCCCCATTACACGCAGCCGCTGCTGCTGCAGCATTTTCCTGAGCTGGAGGGTAAACTTATCGGCATGTATATGCGCAGATACCTGCCCCTCAATTTTCCCACACCCGAAAAATTTTGGGTAAAAAGCACTGCCAACATCCTCACCGCTCTCATGCTGCCTATCGCCTCTGCCGCAGCCGATGCGATTTACATCATAGGAGCTGACGGGCGGGAGAAAGGGGAAAACTACTTCTGGAAACACAGCAAGACCGCCCAGTATGACGACCTGATGCAATCGGCCTTTGATACGCATCCTTCCTTCTTCCGCGACCGCGATTATGAAGATTATTATGACGAGCACTGTGCCTTCCTGGAAAAAATGATTGAATTTGGCGAAGCAAACGGAAAGAAATATTTTTCACTGACGCCTTCGTATATCCCGGCACTGAGGGAAAGGAGGATAAAATAAATTCATGCCGGCAACACCTGCGTGCACACCGCAATGACACCGGCAAAAAGATCAAAAATGAATCTCAAACACACGCTTAAGCAAAACAAACTGACCATCGGTTCATGGATTACTATCGGCCACCCGTCTGTGGCTGAAATCCTCTGCTCTGCCGGTTTTGACTGGCTGACGATAGATCTGGAGCATAGCCCCATTGACCTGGAAACGGCCCAGACCCTCATTGCTCTCATTCAGGGGAAAGGGTTGAAAGCGCTGGTGCGCGTGGGAAAAAATGAGGAGGTGATTATCAAGCGCGTGATGGATGCCGGAGCTGACGGGGTAATCGTTCCGATGATTAACAGCCGACAGGATGCGGAGCAGGCAGTGAGCTTTACCAAATACCCCCCGGCCGGCAAACGCGGTGTCGGGCTGGCACGCGCCCAGCGTTACGGAACCGGCTTTGATGCTTACAAAAGGTGGCTGGAAGAAGAAGCCATTGTCATCGCGCAGATTGAACACGTTCAGGCGGTAGATAATATTGAGGAAATCATCGCTGTGCCGGGTATTGACGGCACCATCATCGGGCCATATGACCTCTCCGGCTCGCTGGGCATTGCCGGTCAACTGGACCACCCGCTGCTGCAGGAAAAAGTAAAAGCAGTGGAAGCAGCCTGCAAAAAACAGAACTTCCCGCTGGGCTACCACGTCATCCAATCAGACCATAAGAAAATGCTGGAGAAGATCCGCGAAGGCTATACCTTTCTGGCTTTCAGTCTTGATTTTTTCTTTCTGGGTGATAAAGCCAGAGAGGAAATGAGGATGATCCGGTCGTAATCGGGTAAAAAGCCTTCGGCTCTCTTCACCCGTCCCTCAGGCGTCAGCCCAGGTCCAGGTATGTTGCACTGATGGCATCGGCTATCTGCTGAAATTCCTCTCTGGAGAGCTTTACCCGTGGATTGGAAAAGCTGAGGTCATGAATGCCGTTGATGGGGCACAGGTGAATATGCGCGTGCGGCACTTCCAGCCCGATCACGGCCATGCCGATTCGGGCACAGGGAATGACCGCCTGAATTGCCCTGGCTACTTTCTTTGAAAAAGAGAAAAGCTCACTATACAGGGGGTCGTCAATGTCAAACAGATAGTCAATTTCGGCCTTCGGAATAACCAGGGTATGGCCTTTGGCCAGGGGGTTGATATCCAGAAACGCCAGGCAGCTTTCGGTTTCGGCAACTTTATAGCAGGGCAATTCACCCCGGACTATACGAGTAAAAACACTGGCCATCTCAGCGGCTGATTGACAGGATTTCAAATTTTATCAATCCCCCGGGGGTTTGTATTTCCACTTGTTCTCCTGCTCTTTTACCGAGAAGCCCCTTGCCAATGGGAGAGGTTACTGAAATTTTACCCTTTTTGATGTCCGCTTCATTTTCTGAGACAAGGGTATATTTGAACGTTTTGTTCACCTTCAGGTTTTTCACCTCTACGGTGGAAAGAATAACAACCGTTGAGGTATCCGCGGCGGCCTCAATAACCCTTGCCTTAGCCACAATTTCATTGAGCTGCGCAATCCGCGCTTCCAGATGTCCCTGCGCCTCTTTTGCAGCATGATATTCTGCATTCTCGGACAAATCACCTTTAGCCCGCGCCTCTGCAATCTCCTGAGCTATATCTTTTCTGGCTTTGGTTTTAAGATGATTCAGCTCTTGCTTAAGCTTTTCAAGCCCCTCTGGGGTCATGTAATGTACGTCTGACATTTTTAAAAAGTTTTAGAAATTATAATTTATCCAATAGCCTTGACAGCCGGCTTCAGAATCCGGCTGGTAGCCGACAGTATGGTTGGATATAAATACATCACAGGCTTTAAAAAAAGGAAACGTTTCTCTCCGGAAACGTTTCACTTCAAAATCAGTAATGTAAAGCTACGGAATTAGAGATTAAATCTCAAGCCATAATAGTGTACTCCGCTGAAGGGACTGGTTGCCTGAAAGGCGTAATCCAGCCCAATAGTGGGCGGATTTTCTTTACCTTTTTTAAGCGGAAACTGGAAAGAAGCTCCTGCACTGAAACCGGTAAATACAGTAGTGCGCTCATTTCCACTGGTCAGTCCCTTCTCCCAGCGATACCCTCCGCGGATCATGAGGTAATCTTTCCACGAGTATTCCAGTCCTCCGCCTACATTATCTTTCCCGAAAGAATATGCTGTGTAATTTATAATTACCGAAAGCCGGTGATCATGTGGCAGGGTTTTATCATTTTTAATGTTATCCAGATAAATGTCATAAGAGACGCCTATGTTCAGCAGCGAAGGTAATTCATATTTCTCGGTGCGCTGGCTGAGTGACTGCTGATATTCAGCCTCCGGGGCATTTCCGCGAAATACCAATCCATCACCGCTGAAACTCATTGGGGTGCCCACGTTGCGCAGTGCAATACCGAATCGGGCATTATCCAGCTTGCCGGTAACATACTGGATGCCCAGGTCAACGCAAAAGCCGAAGGCGCTCAGGTCGTCAATCTTTTCAGATATTATTCTTACCAGCGCACCGGCATAAATGCGCTTGGAGAACTCCCGTGAAAAAGCAAGTCCGATATTGAAAAACTGGGGTTTGAAGGTTCCCAACCCTCCTTCAGGATTGGACGTGGTGGTGCGTTGAATGTCTCCGAAATCAAAAGACATCAGGCTGATGCCAAGCACGTTAGCTTTGCTCTTGCCAAACTTCTGGGCAATGCCGGCCGAGTGAATGTAAATGTCGGAGCCCTGCAGCCAGTGTGCCCGGGAAAAAACAAATTCCGTTTTGCGGGTAAAAGCCAGACCCGCCACATTGGCATTCATGGCCTCTATGCCCATCACCCGGGAGTTATTCATGCCATGCAGGCCAGCCAGTCGTATCCACGGGGTAATGGTGAGTTCTGGTGCCCCAGACTCACCGGCACGGTCGGGGTTGCCGGCTTGTACGGCAACCCCGACCGTCAAAATCAACAATAACGTAGCATAAGCTTTTCGCATCATGGTTATCGGTTGAATCTCCATTAAAATGTATCCAGATCAGTCGGGCGTAATGCTCCGAACCATTTAACTACCCTTTCACACACTCCGTCCGCCTTTACGTGAATAAGATAAATGCCACTTGCCACCGGAATACCTTTGCTGTTTTTCAAATCCCAGTCAATGGTATTATCCAGATTTACCTCTGTTACCGGATTTCCCGGGGAAATATCCGTAGTTACTGCCCTTTCAAATTTGCGGACAATGACTCCATTGAGAGTATAAATAGTTACCGTGCAGTTGTCCGGCAGGTTGGTAATTTTAATGCGGTTGTCGAGCTGACTGGTTTCGTAGGCCGAATAAGCATAGTAAGGATTGGGCACTACGTTAATCAGATCGCATGCCGTGCGGGCGGTTTCAGTTTGTTGATATTTTGTTTCCAATCCCCGGGTGGAGAATGCATATTTCGGTGCCCCGTTGTTTGAACCGTCCACGTAGAAACGTTTATACGGGACGTTTACCCGTAGCCGTATTTTCACATCATTGGGCACAATACCTTCTTCAGGTGATTTGAGTTCATACCCTGGAGCCAGAACGGCCATAGACACCCACATGATTTTGCTGTACACTGAGTTATTGAGTTCAGTGAGCACAATACGATTATTGCCGCTGCCGGCAATAGTGTGAAACAAATTGAAGCTATCCAGCATTGCACGCTGCAAAGCCGCACCTTCATCATAGCGTGTGTTCATCACATAGATGTAGTGCTTTCCACCAAACAGAGGCTGTGCTCCCGGCACCGGACTGCGCACATTGGAAGTAGGATTCCAGATCATATCGCGTCCGTTTTCGGCCACCAGCCAGGAGTCTTCGCCGAACATCATGTTTAGACGTTCTCCCGTCTCCACATTGATGGCGTAGCCGGGGAACCATGACCGACCGGTATCTTCAGGCAGTTGGTTCTGGCCATGATAACCGTTATAGCGATCCCAGGATTTAGCCATACGTATCTGACCCTTCATGGCATGTCCCTCGGTAAGCGCACTATCTTCACCCAATTCAATGACCACACAGCGTGTCCATTTACTTTTATCGGATGTAAGTACCACATCCACGCTGTGGAGGTTGTGGAGGGTATTTTCGGTGATTCTGAAATAGTTGATGCTGGTAAGGCTTGCCAGATTCACTCGGTATCTCCACAGGAAAGCAGGGCCATAGGAATAAGGGGTATTCCAGATACGGGGATCCGCGTTGTAGAGCCCCTTATTTACCCGGTTGGTAGCTAGTCCGTATGGTGCCCAGGTGCCCCCTAAAATGTTACCAAACACCATGTCAGGGTCATAAAATAACGTGTATCCCCTGCCATCCACAAAGCGATACAAGTGATCATCAAAAAAGCCCTCAAAGCGATCATTATCTCCCCCGCTGTACTGGCCTGATCGTATCCAGTTTTCCGGATCCTGTACGTTGGAAGCATCGGCTATTCCGGTAAGCCACCGGTCAAGGGGGTTAGTAAACTCTATGGAAGCCTCAATAAATCCATTGGCGGGGATGTAACCTGCCGAGTCTATCAGATTAACCGCATTGGGGGCTTTACCCGGTAGATTGACCTGCTTGAGATTAATAGAAATACCATATTCGGCAATCAGTTGCTCGTTGAAGTCGCTGATATTTCTTTCTGAGAGCACAGTATCCACTTCCAGTGAGCCTGCCTCCCGAATTTCCAGGCGCCAGGTTGCTGCCGGGCTGATATAGTCACAATCATTGGATCCGCGAATGACATAGCATCGCGTAGTATCTTGCATGGTGAAGATAAAATCCGCATTCTTTACCTTCATCGGGTCATACACTTTCACATCAATAGGACCATGGTTTTCCTTATACTGGATAGGTCCGTAAAAATGATTAGGGCTGTTGAGGATTTGCATCTCGGAGGAATCGGTGAGTTCCAAACTGATGCCGCTGTTGCCTTCGCCTTCCAGGCGGGTAATTTTCACTCCATCTCCATACTTGGTTAAAATATCTGTACCTCCTCGTGCCGGCTCGGGCTTATGAGGTATGCCGCTGTATATCTGATAGTTTTTTCTGCCCTGCAGATAAGGCAGCGCCTGTCCTTTCTCACTGGGCACAGTAGCCGCGATATTATAGGGCTTATAGTTGTTGTAGGCGTAAGCAATAGCTGTGAAATAGTAGGTTTTGTGATTGACCAGGCTCTTGGAGCCGGAAGCAAACTGGTCTTCGGTGATGCGAAAAGTCTTGCGGATACCGTTATTGGCTCCGTCCACCATGAGCTTGGGCACATCGGCATTCAGAGTAGCATCGTAATAGTAGTTTATGATTTTGCTTACCCCATCCCGTACATCTACTTGTGCAATAAGACGGGCTTTGCTGACATCTTCCAGTTCCTGCACACTCACTTGAGCATTTTTCAACTGATAAAGCTTATAGCCCTGAAATTTATAGGTAGTGTCGGTAATGGTGGAATCACTTTGTGCCAGAGCAGCAGCCACCGGGTCCACCTCTTCATAGGCCTCATTAAAATTATTGGAACCGGGCAGGTTGACAAGGGAAATAATCAGTTCCCTGTCCAGTTCACGAATGACGAGTGTAGGCGCATCCGGGCCATCTACCAGCTTAAAGCAGTTATCAAAAAGGGCCTGCGCTTTGTCTGAAGCCGGACCGATGGTGGTTTCAAACGAAGGACAAGGATAGACTCCTGAAGGTCTTACCCACACTACTCCTACGGTAATGTTATTGACATCACCGGGCTTCAGGGTAAAGGGCCCGGAAGATTGCAGGAACCGCCTGTCGGCAGGAATATTGTTAACTGAGCACTCTGACCAGAATGTAGGATACGGTGCATCCGGAGGATTACTGGGGAACATGTACTTGGTACATTGCGAACCGCCATAGGCATCCGGGGCATCCTGGGTGAAGCAGGTATTGTCTTTCCAGAATCCGGTCATGTAGTTGTAGTAGTGCACAGCCGTTTCTGGGTTGCCCTGTACTGTAAAATCGTTATTGTAATAGGTGAAAGTAGACATGCCCAGTTGCCTGCGCACCCCGTTGGAATCAGGATCGCTGAGCGGGCCTTCAAAATAATCTACTCCGACCAGGGGAGGCGTGTTTCCATACCCTCTTGAAGCACAATCCGGGTCGGTAGCCGTACCGTTGTAACAGATACCCAAACTGCGGGAGGTATCGCATCCCACATAGTCGTTGTTGTAACAACCCAGATCGGGATCCACCCACTGAGCCATGTAAAAACTGCCGATGGTGCTGGAACCCTTATTGATGAGTTTGTATCGGTAGAAGGTCATGTCGTTTACCTCATCACTGGTAGCAAAAGCAAAAGCAAGTGCGTTCACCTGAATGCCGATAGCCTCCCCTCCGGTTTCGGTATGAATATTCCCTTTATCATTATAAACCCAGAAAATCATCTGGTCCGCATAGACGTTGCCTTCACCACACTCGGGGTTAATAACCGGGAAGTCGCATTTGGTTGGATCATAAAGACCATCGCCATCTGCATCATAGAAAGGGGCCAGCTCATCCAGTATGGGCATGGTTGCGCCCGATACGCTTTTGGTACGGAGATTTCCTTTTGCAGGCCATTCCAGAATAGACTCTGGAATATCACTTTCATTAATATTGCCGCCTGTGGCCTGACACAAAGCAAGCATGGCATCTATATCAGCTCCGTTGACTTTCCAGAAGCGGTTGTAGTCGTCACAGGTTTCTTTTGTCACTGAACCTGAACCATCCAGAGGGCCGGGCCAGAAGTCATTTCCGCTCTGGCGATAGGTTTGGGCAGCTACCTTCAGATTTCCCCCGGCATCAATACCTCCTAGCCAGATAGCACCTGCAAACAGCGAGTGTACTGAATTGGCGGATCCCGCGGGCACCTTGGGTATTTCATAGCGGGCATCATTCAGATTCCACCAGAGGTCACCCCCGTTCAGCAAGGTTGTGCGCACATTATTGATATCCAAATCAATCTGAGCTGAGGCCGGTGAACACGAGGCAGCTAACCCTTTGTAATAAGAAGAGGTTTTGCCTGAACCGATATTTTCTTTTGCCATCATCCCGCTCACCGAGCAGGCAAAAATCAGAACGGCAATTTTTTTACGGATGCTCATGACTAACATTTTTCGGTTCAAAATTTAAAGATTGCACCCAGCCGAATTTGGCGGGGAAGGCTGTAATTGCTGTTTCTTGCACCGGTCGGATCAAAGCCGGTTGAAACAAAGGCACGGTACATGTCGATATACGATTGCGCATTTACCTGATTGGCTATGTCTTGCTGACCCAGCTCTGAAGCCAGATAACCATCGTCATTTGGATTGCCCGTGTAAGGATAGACTTTGATGACATTTTTGGTATTAAGGAGATTCTGGATAATGAGGTACACCTGCAGATAGAGGTTTCTTCTTGTTTTACCCTCATCGGTGTTGCGGAAGTTCAGCTTAAAGTCTTTCTGCACGCGGAGATCAATTCTGAAGTTCCATGGCAGTCGTGAGCCGTTGATATCGCCCGAGAGAATGCGTCTGGTAGCCACACCGGTAACTGCTTCAGGAGTTGGGTTTTCCTGGGCTGTATAGGGCTCACCGGAGCGGGCACGCACAGTGAGGTTTATAAAAGCATTGGAAAAGATATCTACATTCCGGATTCTGGGTCCGTTGTAATCTTTACCCTCCCCATAGCCGTAGTCAATAGAGGCGGCAATATTATGTCTGGAGTCATAATCCAGTGGAAATACTGTGCGCAGGTTGGGCTGGTTAGCGCTGACTATATTGCGCTGGGAGGTGGCACTCGACCCAGTGCCTTCAGCCCATTGGATTGTGTAATTGAGGCGCAATGCGATGTTGCTGGTGCGTGTTTTTCTGAGATCATAAGCTACTGAAAAACCTTTCACATTGCCCACATCAAAGTTGCCAAATGTGTTATAGGCCACCGGATAGAAGTACGGTATAGCAGTAACCTGCACCATGTCTTTCAGGTTGCGGTAAAAAGCCGACAGCGTAATGGCGGAGTTGGACGTTACCAGCTGCCGGAAGCCGAGCTGGTAATCAATAGTCTGTTCGGCTTTCAGATTAGGGTTATTGACAAAGCCTCCGATATTGCTTTCCAGGAAAAGCCAGTCAGTGGGTGAAGTTCTCAGCCCCGTAGGAGGTCGTTGACTGAGAATATCAAAGTGCGCAAAGAAGGAAGCCTCGTCAGTAAGATTGAATGAAAACGCTATACGGGGCATAATGGTAATCTGAGGCTCATAGTCTTTAAAAGATTCATTAGGGTCATAATTTTCATCTCCTATTTTGATGTTGGGGTCTACCAGGTAGGGAATTACCCGACTTTGTCCGGGTGCAAACAGCAGCTTGGGATTGGTGGTCTCTACGCCTTCGGCCGTATACCATGTATCTCCGTTACGATAACCCGTAGGGGTAGGATTGAGCTTGGATGGATTATCTACATACACAACGAAGTCATCGCCTATGTTGGCGGGTATGGAAACAGAAGGATCCAGTTTTCCACGCGCTTCACCCACCGTATATGCCCGATAGAGGGTATACGGGTCACGAAGCACTTTCTGGTTGGCATCAAAGCGGTCAATACGCACCCCTATGTTGAAGAGAATGTCTTTGAAGTTGAATTTATCCTGGATATAGGCCGCCATATAGATGGGCCGATGTGAACCGATAGGACGGGTGTAGTTGCCTTCGGCATCCTTTTGTTTAAAAAAGTCTTCAAAGGAAGGCTCACTGGTAAGGCGGTTACCCTTATAGTCATATCCAAAATAACTGACATAGGAATTGCCGTTGTTGAGCAACTCGTCAGCGCTGAACATGTCCAGTGAAAAGAAATCGGGAGGTAAGGCATCTATATTGACCCACGAACGGTTGGTGGGGTCTCCGAAAAGTTTCTTTCGGAGATTACGGTCAAAAGTGCTTTGCTGGCTGGCGCTATAGGGGCGATCATAGAGGATCGTATCATTTTCGCTGAACACGGGACGATTGGGGTCATCCCAGGCATAGATTTCCCCATCAATCAGTAGCTTCGGATTGCTGCGGTCCAGACCTACTATATGCTTGTTGGCCAGTTGCCGCATGAGTTCCCACAAGCCTATAGAGCCGATAGAATATCCTCTTAGGATGAGCTGTTCAAATTCAAAGCCGAATTCCAATGCGTGTTTGCTGCGTGCAGCTGAACCCGGCTTCAGTATATCTACGGAAGCCTGCAGGCTTATACGATACTGCTGCTGATCACCCGGCTCGGAGTTGCCCGGGTTATTGATGCCATAGCCATTATATTGCCGACCGGTATTGAACCATATTCCATGCGGCACCCGCGGGCGATCACCATTGCGAAGCGCATTGTTCAGAATAATCTGGTCCAGATTGGTTATGGAAGGGGCAATCCATTGGCCATTAACAAAACTACCCTCGGCAAGTTGATAAAGTCGCGAGGTAAAAGCCGTGCCAGTAGGATTTACATCAGCGGGAGTGAAAACCACAAGGGCGCTGCTGTCACCGGTTTGCAGATGACCCTGAAGCCCGGTAAGCGAATCGCGACCGAAGGCGTAAGTAGGCACCCGTGTGATGTCAAACTTTCCGATGTATCCGTAATCAAAAAGCCGGTCGCCATGGTCGTCATCCATGTACTGATTATATACGCGGGTAAAATCAAACTGCAGGGAGTAGTATGCATTCTGAAAAGCACTTTTTCTTTCCTCTCCATCCTGCCCTCCGGATCTCTGGCCAAAGCGCTGCAAAAAACGGCCATATACACGCCAGGTATTTTCTTGCACCATCGGGTTGTTGATGTAGTTAAACATCGTGTAGCGATCCACCCAGTCATGCCGTCTGACGTAATCATAGCTCCCCCCGAAAGTCAGGTTGATATTATCGGTCAGGGAAAAGTCCAGTTTGCCCGAAGCCGAATAGTTATTCTCCACCACGTTAGGTTTGGTTTTCACTTTTTCAATATCCTCAGCCGTAGCGGTTTCGGTGGTTACGATGAACTTACTTGGGTCAGCCGGGGAAGGCACAAGTGGGTTTTCCTCAAAGTATTTCAGTCTGTCTTTTTTAGCCACATAGACTCCTAAGGCCGATGGGCTTGCATCTTCCTGGCGGAGATATTCACCGGCAACGTAAAAACCCAGGAGGGTGCGTTCCTTATCCGTACCTTTTCCGATTTTAATAACCGGACCGGTGAGCTCAAGGCTACCAAGGGTGTAGCCATAGGCGTCCATGCCCTGAGAGGTTGCCACTTCCACTCCTCCGTTGAACTGCCTTGAGGGGCCACGGGTAGTGATGGTAACCACACCACCTGTGGCATCGCCATATTTGGCAGGCATGCCACCGGTTATTACGGTGAGTTCTTCAATACCCTGAGCCGGAAGCTTGGAGCTTCCCCTGACCCGAATACCGTCAATGTACACCTCCGTACCATCTGAACGCGCTCCCTTGATGTTGAGGGATGAGCCCTCATCAGCCTGATATACTCCAGCGCTCAATGAGGCTATGGAATTTATGTCTTTAGTGGGCAGCTTTTGAATTTCTTCCTTAGAGATGGTGCTCTTGGTAGAATTATTTTCCTTGTCAATCAGCGGCACTTTGTACTCAATGACTTCCACTACCCCCAATACTTTTTCCTCCGGCTTAATGGATACATCCAGTTCAGTGATTTTATCACCTGAAACGACTACGCCTTGGGTTAGAGAGGTGGCATAGCCAATGTAAGAAACCCGAATATCGTACTTGCCGGGAGCCAAGGGCTTGATAGTGTAGTAGCCGTCAAAATCTGTGGTGGCACCGGTGATTAACTTGCCTTGCTGTTCAGCGGCTACGTTGGCAAAGGGTACTCCTTCGCCTTTTTCATCTGTTATCCTGCCGGTTATTTCTCCGGTTTGCGCCCAAAGCGCGGCCAATTGAAAAAATATTAGCGCTGCGACAATAACTTTTCGCATAACCAGTTGTTAATCTTAGTTAAAAGAAGCGGGTAAAGATAATTATTTTCCGAAGGCATGTTATGCCGTAGTTAAAAATTTACAGTACCAAGACATTTTACTATTGCTGTAGCGAGAAGTCATTGCGGGAAGTTTTTAAAGTCAAAGTGGAAAGCTTTTGAGGGTATTTTCTTTTCGTTACTTCTGCAGGGCAGGAAGGAGTTTTTGAATTTTGGCTGCCAGCACTTCAGCAATTTTTCGGAATGATTCCTGTGTAAGCCCGGCTATATGCGGAGTAAGTAAGATGCGCTGCTCTGCGACAAGGTCATCAAACCAGGCTTTCTGTTGCGCATCCAGGGTATTCAGATTTTCATTCTCCAGCACGTCTAGAGCTGCAGCCACTACTTTCCCTTCACGAACAGCACGTATGAGATCAGAGGTTTTAATATGTTGACCTCGGGCGGTATTGATTACCCAGATATTTTTCTTAAACCGTGTAAAAAAAGCATAATCCGCCAGATAACGGGTTTCTTCACTCAGCGGTAGATGCAGACTCAGCACATCGGCATTCAAAAAAATCTCTTCAGGGCTGCTCTCTTTGATGTAGTTATCTGAAAATCCGCTTTTATATTTATCATAAGCCAGTACGGTAACCCCGAAGCCATTCAGCCTGCGAGCAAAGGCACTGCCTGTATGTCCATACCCGTATATGCCAATGACTTTGCCTCCCAGCTCAGTGCCCCGGTTCTTTTCCCTCTGCCAGATGGCCCGCTTGACTTCCGCATGTGCGGAATGGATGTTGCGCATCAGCGCAATAAGAGCACCCACGGCATATTCAGCCACCGCATCGCAGTTGCCCTCAGGTGAGTTGATGCAGACGATACCCTTCTGGCGGGCATACTCCTGGTCAATAATTTCCATACCTGAGCCCATGCGGGCTATAAACCTCAGCCTCACCGCTTTGTCTATCAGCACCCTGTCTGCCCGCGATTTACTATTAATAATTAACCCCTCATACTGATGAACTATTTCCAGAATATCCGACTGGTTGCTTTCGGGAAGATAGTCTAAATCACAACCGCATCCCCGGAGGGAATCAAAAAAAATGGGATGGATTTTATCGGTTATTAGAATCTTCATTGCCTCTGCCGGCAAAGTTGCGGAGTTGACTTTAAACTTTTCTTTGGTTAATCATATCAGCAATCTGAATAAATTGCTGCAGCGAAAGTTGCTCGGGCCGCTGCCGGAACAAACTATCTTCCAGCTCTTCAGGAGATAATAACTGCTGCAGACTGTTGCGCAGCATCTTTCTTCTTTGGTTGAAGGCCGTTTTCACCACGGTTGCCAGCATCTGCTCGTCCCATGCGGCCTCAGTATTTTCATGATGCGTCAGTTTTATCACAGCCGAATGTACCTTAGGCGGAGGAGAAAAAGCTCCGGGTTTTAGTTCAAAGAGATATTCCCTTTTATACCAGGCAGAGAGCAATACACTGATGATGCCGTACTCTCTGTTGCCGGGATTTGCCACCACGCGTTTGGCTACTTCACGCTGAAACATACCGACCACTGTTTGTACCTGTGTGTGGCAGGCAACCACCCGGAACAAAATCTGCGAAGAAATATTATAGGGGAAGTTTCCGATGATGGCTATTGTACCCGGAAAGGTTTCAGATAAATTCAGTTTCAGAAAATCTGCTGTCAGCACATGGAGGGTGGGCATGCTTTGTTTCAGCATACGGGCAAGATCAGAATCAATTTCCACAGCATGGAACCTGTCACCAAATTGCTTTAGCAGCATACCCGTGAGGATACCCCGTCCAGGACCTATCTCCACGATATAGTCAGAGGAGGCTTCTTTCAGCTCTGCAACAATTTTTTTGGCCAGCCTATGGTCAGTCAAAAAATGCTGACCCAAACGTTTCTTCGGCCGGGGGTGCAAGGCACTGTCCTTGGGTTTTATGTAATTTTGACCGTTCATGTACTAGGCAGAACTATGTGTTTACACCCTCTCCCTTTGTAATAATTTAAAATGAACCAACTAAATTAAGATTCATGTCCACAGTCCGCTTACGTTTTATTAATAAAATTCCCACCGCAGGCAATAGCCTCTTTCTTGTAAGTCATATAAATCAACTGAAGGAGACGGAGTTTAAAAAGGAAGAAATCCGACAGGTGCAACATGCCCTTGAACGCAGGCATCCCATCACATGGTTTAAAGATGGTCCGCACGTTCGCATCGTTGCATTTGAGGAAGGCAAACCCGAAAGCTGGCAAACCGATGAAGCCTGGAGAAAACATGCGGCCAAAGCATCTTCCAGTTGTGAAGAACAGGGGGTAGCTTCCCTCACGGTGCGCAATCTTACCGGTGACCCGCATGTGGTTACGCTGGTTGCTGAAGGATTACTGCTGTCCTGCTATCGTTTTTTAAAATATCGCACCGGAAGCGCATATAGGCCTAACACGTTGAAAGAAATACGCCTCCTGAAAGACGAAGCGGACGAAAAAGCTATCCATGAAACAGAGCTCATAGCCACTGCCACTCTCAAGGCCCGGGATTTGGTGAATGAGCCGCTCTCCTATCTGACGGCCGAGCAACTCAGCCGTGAAATACGGGCAATGGGCAAAGAAGCAGGCTTTAAGGTGCAGGTTTTTAACAAAGCTCAGATAAAAAAACTGAAAATGGGAGGATTACTGGCTGTCAATCAGGGTAGTCCTAATCCCCCCACCTTCAATATTCTGGAATGGAAACCCCCGCGCCCCCGTAACAAACAACCCTATGTTTTGGTTGGAAAAGGGGTGGTGTTTGATACGGGAGGGCTGAGCCTCAAACCTACTCCGGGTTCCATGGACATGATGAAATGCGATATGGCAGGAGCAGCAGCAGTGGCATGCGCCATCTACGCTGTTGCTAGAGCCAGGCTGCCGGTTCATGTAGTCGGGCTGATTCCCGCTACCGAAAACCGGCCCGGAGGCAACGCTTATGCCCCAGGTGATGTACTGACTATGCATAACGGTACTACCGTGGAGGTATTGAATACGGATGCCGAAGGAAGACTTATTCTTGCGGATGCCCTGAGCTATGCGCGCAGATACCGCCCGCAGCTGGTGATTGATCTGGCCACCCTTACAGGGGCAGCTGCCCGCGCCATCGGACCAGAGGGCATTGTATTCATGGGCACTGCATCAGAGGCTGTGAAAAAAGCCCTTTCAGAAAGCGGCTACCGAGTGTATGAGCGCCTCGTAGAATTTCCGCTATGGGATGAATATGAAAACTACCTTAAGTCTGACATCGCAGATATAAAAAACATCGGAGGTCCGAATGCCGGAGCTATCACAGCCGGCATGTTCCTGAAAAAGTTTACGGATTATCCCTGGCTGCATCTGGACATAGCAGGACCGGCTTTTCTGGATAAACCCGATGGCTACCGCCCTAAAAACGGCAGCGGAGTGGGCGTGCGTCTGCTTTTTGATTTTCTGAAAAATCATGTCACGCGGTGAGCGGCAGAAAGGTAAAGGTGGGTATTACCATTGGTGATTTCAATGGCATTGGCCCGGAGATTATCATGAAAACTTTTAACGAGCCGATGATGTACAACTGGTGTACCCCGGTGCTCTATGGCTCCTCCCGAATTCTCCATTATCACAAACAGTTCCTGCATCTGGATAAATTTTATTATGAAAGCATTACCGACCTGAGCCAGATTAACCCCAAAACGCTGAACGTGGTAGAATGCTGGCAGGAGGAGGTGATCATTAATCTGGGACAACCTTCTCAAAAAGCCGGGGAATGTGCACTGCTGGCTCTGGATGAAGCGCTGAAGGACTTACTCGCAAAAAAGATAGATGCTCTGGTTACCGCACCGGTAAACAAAAGCCTAATTAAACCCAAAGGAAAAGAGTTTACCGGTCATACCTCTTACATTACCCAGCGCTGTGGACTGAGCGAATCGGTCATGCTTCTGATCAGCGAAGAACTCAGAGTAGGGCTGGTCACTGAGCATATTGCCCTGAAAGAAGTTGCAGGTCAATTAAGTGTTAAAAAGATAGTAGCCAAACTGGAAATCCTGCATCAAAGCCTCCATAAGGACTTCGGCATCATGAAACCCCGCATAGCGGTGTTGAGCCTGAATCCTCATAGCGGAGAAGGTGGCTTGACGGGCACAGAAGAAAAAGAAATCATTTTACCTGCAATTCAGAAAGCTCAGGAAAGCGGTATTCTCGCCTGGGGACCTTACCCCGCAGATGGCCTATTTGCAACAGGCGCATACAAAAAATTTGATGTGCTGCTGGCCATGTATCACGACCAAGGTCTTGTTCCTTTTAAATTTGTCGCCTTTGAACATGGAGTAAACTTCACTGCAGGATTACCGGTAATACGCACTTCTCCTGATCATGGCACTGCATATGACCTTGCGGGGAAAAACAAAGCTAATCCATCTTCTTTCCGCGAAGCAGTGCTGGTTGCCGCAGATATTTTCCGCCATCGGACCGATTATGAGGTGTATGCAGCCAACCCCCTAAAAGCGAAACAACTGGAACAGGAAGAATAGCCTGATGTAAATCCAATAATGTTAAAACCGGAAACCTGCGGTGAGCAAGACTTGGTTGGAAATGACTTTATCCCGGGCTGCAACATCATTCACAAACAATATCTCTTCGGTAGTCGTTTTTCTTACATAAGCCCAGTCAAAGAAGAACCGCTTAAACCGTAAACCCGCTCCGAAAGAGTAATAGCGGGAAGCTCCCACTTCATTCCATGAAAACGAAGCGCCTTTTAATGGACTGCTGTAATAAGCCACTCCACCACGAAGCCTGAATATTCCATAGGCAAGCTCCAGACCTGAACGCAATACATGCGAACAGCCATATGACCGTTCTATTTGCGCATTAAGTATATTCTCTACATCTCCATATCCGTCTTCAAAAATATAGCGAGACCGTCTATGGTCTAACCATTCATAATCCAGGGAGAAAAACCCATATTGATTAAACAGAAAACCCAAACTACCTGTTACCCGCATAGGGGTAACCAGATTGTACTCAAATTCCCCGATGGGAGATTCTTCGTAATAAGGCGTGCTGACCAGATCAAACTTTGCCGTCACATCACTCCAGAAAGTACGGGACATTCCATAAAAGGTCGGAGTGTGCAACGATGCTCCAAACCTGAACCAGTTAACCGGGGCATAAATAAGTCCCGTTTTAAAATGAACCCCCACACCGCTCACATCCAGATTTTGATGAAGGCTGAAATGGTCAAAATAGTAATCAGATGTATCCGTGGCTTCCTGGAAGTTATAGCGCTCGCGATAGTTCAAAAAAGGAATGCCCAGCAACGCTCCGAAAAACACCTTATCATTATAATTGGCTCCGAAGGTGAAAGACAATTCACTGGATGAACCGGATGTTCCCAGCGTAATCCGCTGATCCACGTTCTTGCCATCCGTTACGGCAGTATAGCGGGTACTGTCGGTAGCCAGAGGGTCTAGCAAATACGCCTGATAAGCCAGCGAAGGTTCAAATCCATAGCTCCCGCTGTAACTGATGTTATCTGCCCGCGTACCCTCAAGGGCATCCTTGTATCCTTTCAGTAAAGAGTTGTATGTGGACGGACTCCGGTAAAAGCGATCAGAGTAATAGCTGTCTAGACGATTATAGCTGATACCGAAGTTCATTCCCTTCAGCGCAGTTTGAGAAGGTCTTTTTCGAAATGAGGCGATGACTACGCCTGTATTGGACAGGTAGGCATTGGCTCTTCGGTCAGTGTTTCTAAAGCCTTCATAAGTGGACGTGGTTTTTATATGTTCAAAACCGGTAGTTAATGTAAGTTCAATTCTGCGGAACAAGCCCAGAGCTGCGGGGTTGGTAATCATACCGGTTTGGTCAGCTCCTATAGCCCCAAAAGCCCCTGAAACTCCCATGCCGCGTGCGGTGCCGCCAAAGCTGGATTGCGAAAACAGCTCAGCTTCTTCCGGAGTTTGTGCCTCAGCACACATTACACCAACGAGCCCAAGGATGAATACTATTAGCTTTTTCATAAAAATATTTTTTAACCTCTATAGAAACTAATTTTCCCTTCCCTTGACTCCGGATATGCGCCAATCACCAACAGAGGAAGCTGCCTTTACCTTCTGATAGTTTGCAGGAATTAGTTGTGATGCAGCCCGCTTTCTATCAGGCTCAGGCACCGAAGGGGGAGGCGCATAACTATCTCCGCGACCTGCTGGTGCAGAGGGTGACGGACTAAAATTTCTTTTAGGTTGTGCATTCCCTGGGGTACTGTTTTGCCAGGAACCTGCTTTTCTGTTGTTGGGTTGATAGTGTGCAGGCGGTGCTTCGCGATTGGTTTTGGGTTGAAATTTATCCCGTCCAGAAGGTGCGGGGCTGCTGTTTTTCTGACCGGGTGCACCCATTTGCGGTTTTGCATCCTGTCCTTTTTGATAAGATGGATAATTACCCATGCGGTTGTTGTCTTCCAACTTAGGTGCGGGTTTGGCCGGAGGCGCATCCCGATTATAGCTGGGCGCATCGTGTTGGGGCACTGACTGTTGTGCACCTGGTGCTTCCCGCTTTACTGGTTTTTCCGTTTTTTGCTTCGGAACAATGGGCTTAGCCTCCGGTGGAGCCCCTGTATTGTTCAGAGGCTGTTGACTTCTTGTTTTTGGCTCCACAGGCTTGGATTGAAATGCTTCCCGCCCGGGTTGCACACTTTTTATCTCATTTTTATCTATTTTATCTATTTGCGGCTCGCCCAAAATGCCGGATGTTTTCTTCACACCTTCTGCCGGCCCTCCATCTGCTTTTTGATTGATCTCTCGGCCGGATGAGGTGCCAGTGGTTTTATACTGAGGTCCGTAATAATAGCCTCTTCCTCCGTAGGAGCTGGAATATCCGTAATCATAATAATACCTGTCGTAATAACCATGGTAATAACCATCATAATAGCCATGATAGTAGCCGCTCCAGTAACCTCCATAGGCATACCACGGGCGATGCCATGGATGATGATGCCAGTACCATACATCCCAATACCAGGGCCGATGTACGTAGTAATAGTAAGGATAACCCCACCCCCACGAAACAGAGAAGGACCATCCGTACCAGTCATCATAAAAACCGGTATAACAGGGGCTGTAGTAACCGAATCCATAGTAAGGGGAATAATACCTTTTCAGCCGGCAACTGTAGGAGAAATCATCATAGTAATCACCGTAATAATAGTTATTGGTAATGTAGGTGTTGCCTACAGCATCTGCATTGGATTCGCTGTCACTGTCATAATAGCTGTCATAGTCTTCATAGTCATACTCATCGGTGTAATAATTTTCCTTTTCAGATGATGCTATTTCTGCCTTTTTGATTGCTTGCTGCTGGGATTTCAGGGTATCTTCATTTTCCTGTTTCCCCCGCTGATAATACACATCATCATATTGCTGGGCATGCACAAGCCCGCTGCCATAAGCAAGCAAAAAGGCTATCAGAAGCAATCTTCTTTTCATAGGTAAGAATTTTGAACGTTAGACTTGAGGCAACCGCACATGTTTAAAAGTTAGGAATTTATTCTTTTCTATTTTTGCCCCTTCTCACGCTTTACTTTTCAAATAGCATACCAGAAAAATACATGAGCAAGGAAATTACCCCCCGCAATCAGGATTACAGCCAGTGGTATAACGACCTTGTCAGAAAAGGTGGGTTGGCAGAACACTCTGCGGTAAGAGGTTGTATGGTAATCAAACCCTACGGTTTTGCCATCTGGGAAAAGATGAAGGACATACTGGACAAAATGTTCAAGGAAACCGGTCATTCCAATGCCTATTTCCCCTTGTTTATACCCAAAAGCTTTTTAAGCCGGGAAGCAGCCCATGTGGAAGGATTTGCCAAGGAGTGTGCTGTTGTCACGCATTACCGCCTGAAGAACGACCCTGCCGGAAAAGGCATTGTGGTTGATCCTGAAGCCCGACTGGAAGAAGAACTGATTGTCAGACCTACATCGGAAACCATTATCTGGAACACCTACAAAAACTGGATACAGTCCTATCGCGATTTACCTCTCCTGATAAACCAATGGGCTAACGTAGTACGGTGGGAAATGCGTACCCGCCTGTTTCTGCGCACCGCTGAATTTCTCTGGCAGGAGGGTCACACCGCGCATGCCACTAAGGAGGAGGCCATCGCTGAAGCAGAAAAAATTCTGGACGTATATACCGCATTTGCTGAACAATATATGGCTTTGCCGGTGCTGAAAGGACTCAAAAGCCCCAGCGAAAGATTTGCAGGCGCAGTAGAAACCTACTGCATAGAAGGACTCATGCAGGACGGCAAAGCCTTGCAGGCTGGTACATCGCACTTTTTGGGACAAAACTTTGCCAAAGCATTTGATGTAGTGTTTACCAACAAAGCAGGACGACAGGAATACGTATGGGCTACCTCATGGGGGGTATCTACGCGCCTTATCGGAGCGTTGCTGATGGCACATTCTGATGATGAAGGATTGATACTCCCTCCCCGCCTGGCTCCGCTGCAGGTAGTTATCATCCCTGTTTATAAATCTGCCGAGCAGCTTGCGGCAGTTTCTGAAAAAGCTCTCCAGATTAAAAATCAACTGAAAGCACAGGGTATTGAAGTAAAATTTGATGACGATGATGCACACACCCCTGGATGGAAATTTGCCGAGTACGAAATGAAAGGGGTGCCTGTGCGTATTGCCATCGGTCCGCGTGACCTGCAAAACGGTACCGCAGAGGTAGCCAGACGGGATACTCGTGGCAAACAAATTATTTCTATGGATGACTTAACCGAGCATGTGCGCAACCTGCTGGAAGATATCCAGCGTAATATGTTCCAAAAAGCGTTGGCCTTCCGGGAAGAGCATACCACGCGTGTGGAGAGCTATGAGGAGTTTAAAGCAGTGCTGGAATCAAAAGGAGGATTTGTTCTCGCTCACTGGGATGGCTCCCCTGAAACAGAAGCCAAAATCAAAGAAGAAACCAAGGCTACCATTCGCTGCATACCAATGGATGGGGCAAAAGAATCAGGCAAGTGCATCATCTCCGGCAGGCCCTCCCGGCAACGGGTAGCCTTCGCTATAGCTTACTGATTATTGCTATACGCATATACCACTCTCCATGCAGGAGAGTATTTCCGATTCATGGAATAATTTCCAGCTTTCCCTCAGCCACTGAAATATTCTTTTCATCCGTAACCCGGTAAAAATAAAGGCCTCCTGTCAGGTTGCTGGTAGCAATTTCCGAACGGTTTGCCACATATTGCCTTATGACTTCTTTACCGGTCATGTCGGTAAGGATACACAGATAACGGCCTGGCGCAGCTTCAATGAAAAGTTTCCCGGAAGTCGGATTAGGATATATTTTAAAATAGGGTGCACCGTGCGATGCCGGTGCGGACGTCACTGTGGCTTCCTGGTAAAAAAAAGTATGCCCGACCACTTCCGTACCTGAAGCATCTACCGCGCTCAGGCGCACTGAATCTTTGCCAAATACCTCCACTTTACCATAAGTGTTGTTGAAATTCTGATTTCCTAATCCACTGCCGCCCTTGTTCCACACCCAGTAACCCAGAAAATTGCTGAATGTCACGGCATCCTCACTGTTGGCCTTTTTCAGATTGGCCGAAAGCAGTTCAGGAATGCCGGAGTTGGTGCCATCATCCAGCGCTGCTGTATGGGCATCTCCGCTAATTATAAAGACATTTTTTATGTTGTTGTTGCGAATATGTTGAATCAAAGCATCCTGGTCAGAAGGGAATCCCACCCAGCTATCAGACATAATGCCCGCTCCTATAAGACCTGTTGAGAGCTGAATACCCCCGACTTCAATACCCAGAATAGGGCTTACCCCTTTCCCGATTTTTAATAAAGAATCCATCACAGCTTTATATCCTTTATTAAAGACAACGCTTGAGATGATGAACTTCCAGTCGGCCGTAGAATTTTTCAGGCCATTGAACAGCCAGTCTCTCTGAACTGATCCCAGAATCGTATGACCGGGAGGCTCCTGAATCACCCATTGTCCGCCCACCTCCTTTATAGCTTCATGCTGGGAGGTACGGGCACTGCGAAGGTCTAAGACAAAAAACTCACAGTTGCCCATGCGATAGCTATGAAAAATCCCTTCTGTGCTATCTATAAGCGGATAGCCCGGAAAAAATTCCTGGTAACCGCGGATGCAATTCAGCCGTGCCTGATGTGGTTGCGAAACAGATTTGGGCTCCCCGAACCGCCCCCCGATCGGATTAATTTCAAAAATATTGGCATGGTCACGGCCGCTGTTGTCATTCAGGTAATCATGGTCATCATATACATAATCCATAGCCAGGGACTGATATAAAAACGAACTGTTGGTACTGGCATAGCGCTCCTTGTAAATAGCTGCAATTTTGCTGTAGTCAGACGCCCATGACTTGGGAGGATTGGATAAATATAAATCATTGCTTCCGGTAGCGCGATCCGGATAACCCCAGTCTCCTGTAGGCGTGAATACATAGGCATCTTCGCTCAGCATCTGTTTGAAAAGGGCACTATCAGTATCCATTAACTCATACAGGCAAGATCCGAACAGGAATTTGTAATGTCCGGCTGATCCCTCTGACGGGAATGTTTTAAACGTGGCAACATTACCGGAAGGCATGCCGTTCAGCACAACCCGCACGTAGTAGCGTGTGTCAGGCTGAAGACCGTTTACATCTATGATGTTGGATGAATCGCGGGATGCAATAGTTTGGCTGCTTACTGTTTTCTCCACTGTAAGAAAGCTAGCCTCGGCTGAAAACTGCAGATCCAGATTTGTTGCCTCCTGGGTACGCACAAACACCCGCACGGAAGAAGAAGTAACCCCGCCTACTATTGGCCCATGGGTTACCTGGCTCCATGCAAAAAAACCACTTAAAACACTCAGTAAACCAAGAATGGGTTTCATGATAACGCTTTTTAATTAAGGTATTTGTTCATGATATTCTGAAAGCCCCCTAACCTGGCTGCCCGTAAATCAACCTGGTTATTTGGTTGTTTTTTCACCTAAAGCGGTAAGGGCGCTGTCAATGGGTTCCCATAACTCAATCTTGTTGCCCTCTTCATCAAGGATGTGCACAAACTTACCATATTCGTAAGTTACAATGCTGTCCACGATTGTGACGCCTTTTCCCTTTAGTTTTTTGACCAACGCCTCTATGTTCTTTACGCGATAGTTAATCATAAATTCTTTTTGAGATGGTGCAAAGTATGCACTGCCCTTTTCAAACGGGCTCCATTGCAGATAATTGACTTCTTCGGGCTTGTGCGCATTTCTGAATTCAAAGGTTGAGCCCCATTGATTGACTTCAAGTCCCAGATTTTCGGCATACCATTTTTTGAGCCTTTCGGGGTCGTCTGAAAAGAAGAAGATGCCTCCCACCCCCGTCACTTTCGGGGTAGTGTCTTCAGGTGGTATTGTTTTTTCGGATTGTTTTTCCTGGTCATCCATAGGATTAGTTTGACGACTTAGCTGACTGCAGCCTGCCTGCAAGATAAGGACAACCACCACAACTACCATAACAAGACTAATTCCTGATATAGGGGCAGTCATTCCGTAATCAGGAGGTTTATCCATACTTATGTACTATGAGCAGATTTATTTCTGAACCGGGATCAGTCTTTCATGCCCAAGTCACCGGTTGTTTTTCCCTCGGGGAGCTTTTTAAGTTCTCTTTTAATTTTTTCTACTTCCTTCTTGAGCTCAGCGAGTTCCGCCTGGGTTTTGTTATGGGCATTTTTTTCTTCTTCCAACAACCGTTGCTGTTCCTGAATTGCTTTGGTTAGCACAACTGTAAGGCGGGCATAATCCATAGCCCAGGAGTCACGTGTCTCATCTTCAGGCCGGCTAACTATTTCGGGGAATAACTTGTACACATCCTGGGCGATAAAACCCATATCCCTGTTATCGGAGATCTGACCTGTGCCCTCCAGTTTGCCTCTGCTGTCATGATGATATTTTTCCCACCGATAATAAATCGGTTTCAGCTGCATTACTTTATTCAAAACCGTGCCTATGTCTTCACGCTCTTTTTTAAAGCGTCCGTCGGAGTAAACCTGCCAGGCATTGGCCAGGCCTTGTCCGTTGGTGCTGTTTTCATTAGGTAGTGTGAGCCGATTTGAAGGGGTAGCAACCCCGAGCCCTACGTAACCCAGGGCGCTGGTGATGGTGAAATAAGGTACTGTGGCAAAAGCAGCGTCATTGGTGGTTCCGGGGCTAATAGCAAAACTGGATGTGTTGTATTGGAATCCTATAGACCAAACCGTTGAAGAGGAGCCTCTTGCCAGATTAATGTACTGCCCATTGCTGGTAGCAGGCTTGGTAATAGCCAGTGCCCCATTATAGGATTTGTTTGCAGTTGTGCCATTGGGTGAAATAGAAAGCATGGGGCCATTAGAGCTACTGGGGCTTTCCATTTCAAAATCAAAAAGACCGGAAAAGCTGTTCAGTCCACCGCCAGAGGTGTAGGTGCCGATGGAGAAGCGGTCAAGGTTGGAAGACGAGGAATTATGGTCATCGCCAACACCCAGACGCAATTCACTTTGATTAGATCCGCTGTTATATCGGGCAAGGAAGATGAGGTCGTCATTATCACTGTCCAGACCACTGAAGACAGGGCCTCCGGAGAAGTAAAGCACATTGCCGTAGTTGCTACCTCCGGGATTTACGGTATTGATAAGCCCGATACGCACATCGCCTGCAACCTGCAGGGTATTCACCGGATTGTAGGTGCCAATGCCCACTGATTTATTACCCCTGACAGTGAGCACATTACTGCCTTCCAGCTCCACGTTGAATACAGCCTCAGACCCGTTTTCTTCCAGAGTGATTTCATGATCTTTATTGGTTTGAAGTTTCATGTGATTGGCAGAAAACAGCAGTAAATCAGTTCCGCTGTTTTGTACATAATAATTGTTTCCGGACAACAGCAGCTTCCCGGTTGTGCGGATATCTCCGGAAACATCCAGTTTAAAAGAAGGAGCACTGTTACCGATGCCCACTTTATCGGTTAATGATGTTGCATACATGCTGCCGGTGCCGGCACCGCTCCAGTCCTGATCATCTACATTGAATGTGCCGCTTCCTCCTCCGTTACTCAGACTCCAGTTCACGTCAGTGCCTGATTTTGTAATGGCGAGGGTTTGCAATTCATTCGTGGAGCTGGCATCTCCGTCATTGATGCTGAATGTAGTTTGGTTACCTCTGGAGATCTGAATGGTTACATTTGAGCCCGTAGAAAAAGAGCTGAGGGTTTGCAACTCATTGGTAGAATCCTTATCAAAATCGTTGGGATCAGTTGGAATAGTAGCTGTAAGCGTTGTGCAGGGATCCACGAGCACGAGCTGTTGGTTGGTGATATTATAAAACAGCGAGGTATTACATTCATTGGATGGATCCGCATCAGCATCATTCACGGCATCCCCATCCCACACATCATTTCCCAGCGTTCGGGTGGAAACGTTTCCGTTGAGGTCAACAACCAGTACAAGCGTCTGTGTGCTGCTGGGAAGGCCTGCAAAGCGCAGGCTGCCCTGCGTATGGAGTTTGGCCGTAGGGTTTGCGACACCGATCCCTACGTTGCCGGAAACGGCCGAGTACATGTTGTTGCCGGAGATTGTCCAGTCGCCATCATTTTTCAGATTAGGGAAAAACTGCCATGTATTTCCATTCCAGTAATAGAAAAGGCTGTCATCCGTATTATACACCATCATACCGATTTCAGCACCACCCGGGTTGATGGCATTTCTTTCCCCGGTGGTCATTCTTGGTATCAGAAAGCCCTTCTCTCTGGAAGCCAGTTCCAGTATGGCTTTGGGATTGGGGGTTAAGGTTCCGATACCTACATTTTCCTGGGCGCTTCCTGCCAGACTGATCAGGAGGATGAAAACCGGGGCAAGGAATGTCTTATTCATGTTGAAAGTATTTATTAATCAATATAAAATCTGCTCTCCGCTTCGGCTCAGTTCACCAATGATTTTAAATTCAGTGCGTCTGTTTTTCTTCCGTCCTTCGGGATTATCCGTTCCGTCAGGAAAACTGTTGGGTGCAAGGGGAGCATCTTCTCCAAATCCCTTGGGAATAAGCCTGGATTTTTCTATGCCTAAAGAAATAAGATAATCCACACAGTTCTCTGCTCGTTGTTGCGATAGCTGCATATTGTATTTCGCATCCCCTACACTATCGGTATGTGAGCGAATTTCCACGATCAATCTGGGGTTTTCTATCAGCAATTCATACAGGGATTTTAATGTCTTTCTGGCCTCTTCATTAAGATCCGCCTTGTTGGGCTCGTAGTAAATGTTCTCCAGCTGATATACTTTACTTTTTTCAATAGGCATGAGAATAAACTCCTTGAAAAATTCCGGTTCCGTTATACTGTCCAGGTTGATAACAAGCGTTTCAGGGAAATAGCCCTTTTTCTGGACTTTAATCGCATAGACGTTGTCCGATTGCAGCTCAAAGACAAATTGATTTTCAGCGGGCAAAACTTTTTCTTCTTTTTTCAGATAGGTCTCTTTTATCACATTAAACAATTCAACTCTGCATCCCGCAAGAGGCTGCAGCAGGGAATCATCCTGTTCTGATATTTTTCCCCGCAGGGTTACCTTTCCGGATTCGGCATCCAGGGCAACAAAAATGTCATCACAGCAGGTAGGGCTTCTCAGGCCAACGATACCCGGGCGATTTGAGACAAAGAAGTATGATCGGGGTGTCTCCCCGAGGGTAAAATAAAAATCGTCTGCACTGGAATTCAGCGGATAACCCAGATTAACAGGGTTAGTCCATCCTGCTTTCATTCCCGAGGAGGAGAAGATATCTAATCCCCCCATGCCGGGGTGTCCGTCTGAGCTGAAATATAATCTTCCCCTGTAGTAAAAGGGTGTTACCTCATTGTCAATGGTGTTAATTGCCTGACCGAGGTTGGTAGGAGTCGTAGCAGTGCCGTCAAATTTTACCTCGGTATACCACAAATCCATACCTCCCCGTCCGCCCGGCATATCAGATGCAAAATAGACAATGTCCGTAGTGGAATCGCCAAAGGCCACGGCAGGGTGAGTATAGGTATATTTATTATCCGTCTGCCAACTCAGTTTAACCGGTGCTGTCCAGGCGCTGTCAGCCCAGTTGAGCATGACTATCCAGCAGCGTATATTAGCTTCACCCTTGTCTATGCATTGCGTGAAATACATCCTTTTTCCATCGGGAGAGAAAGAACAGTTTCCACTATGAAACTGCTCGGAATTTATCGGAGGGGGAAGCGGCTTCCCTTTACCGTAATTGTCGGGATTTTTAGTTGAGACGTAAAGTCGAGACAAGGGAGGAACATCAGAACCTTGACTATTGGGCTGGAAGGAGGAATAATACAGTTTTCCGTCAAAAAAGGCCGGGCTATATTCGCTGTAGGGACTGTTAATTACACCAGAGTCAAGATGCGCTACAGTAAATTTACCCGGCTTCTCCATCTGGCTGATAGCAAAATCACATGCTGCAATTTCACGTCTGGCGCGACTGGCATAGTCTCCCGTGGCACGCAGGGTAAACTTTGCAAAGGCATATCTGGCAGCCTGATAATCCCCCAGCATCTTTAGCATTGTGGCATACCGGTAGTATGTCAACGGGAAAGCCTGCTCGGCACCTTCCTGAATGACACGGTCATAATACCGGGCTGCTGCTGCGTAGTCCCGCGCCTTGGCATAACACTCTGCGATCTGATACAGGGCATAGTGATGCTCTTTTCTTTCATTTAACAAAGTTTGATATACGTCTATTGCTTCATAGTAATTACCTGCTTTCTGCAAAGCGTCCGCATATTTCTGCCTGATTTTAAATGGCAGCTCAGATTTAACGGGAAGAGAATCGGCAAGAGTGGGGCAACTCTTCACCCCCAAAGGGGCGAGCATAACAAAAAGAATAACCCATAATATGTGTATCCCGCAATACATCAGCGATTTAAAATCTTGGACAATACATTGAAGGTTTTACATCTGGAACAGGAATATATTTACCCACATAGAGTAAGGAAAGCTCAAATCCACCTCGTGTAGTATTAAGCTCTGAAACAGTAAAATCATAACTGGCGGCCAGCTTGAAGCCCTTTATTTCCAGTTGCACATAGGGGATGCCTGCATCGTTCACCCGGTAATATCCACCAAAGGTCAAGCCCATATCGCGCCCGAAAGGTATTGCAAAAGCTAACCCTGCGAACAGTTCCTCCGTCTTGGACTGCCGCATATACAGGAAAAAAGGGTGAATTTGCAGATGCCGGGCTACAGAAAACTCTGCATCCGCATGCAAGGCATGACGTACAGGTATGCTGGCATTTTCGTTGGTGAGAGAAACCTTTGGTTGGGTTAGATGCAGAGCGGCATAGCCGGCTCCCAATTGCACCTTGTTGCCAAAGGCGGAATGCCAGTCAAAGCCGGCATGCAGGTCAAAGCCCCCGTCACTTCCTCTGAGACTACCCTTATCTGCACTGGTGATAAACGTTCCCTCCTGTAATACAATATCTTCATATAGGTGCACCCGGCTCAGGTCAAGAGACTTCTGCAAATATCCGCCTTGCAAACCCAGTGAGATGAAGTGTGTTTTGCTTTTCCCTATAACCTTATGGAAGGCTAATGAAACTACCCCGGAAAAAGTCTTTAACCTTCCCCCGGCAGAGCGGTCTGTGATTATATTCACTCCCACTCCAAGGATATCTTTCGTTTTAAAACGCACCGGCACATCACCATAAAATGTCGGGGTGGAAAACGTACTTTGAGACACGGACAAACCAAGCCACTGGTTGCGGTAATTCACGCCCAGCCGAAATGTGCCGTTCACTTTTCCTGTAAGTGCCGGGTTCAGGCTGAGCGGTACATTCAGGTATTGCGAATAATGCATATCCTGTGCCGTAGCAAAACAGGTCCATAGCAGCAGAAAAGCCCATCGGCTCATCGCAAGAAATCTGTATATAGTTTTTCGCCTGCCCATAGATTTACCGGATAAGTATAAAGCCCCCGCTTTCGGTTTTTCGTGTGCCGCCCGGGAGATGCAACACAGCCTGATATACATAAGTATCCATCGGCTGCGGCTCACCCTTGTAAGTGCCATCCCATCCCTGCATGGGATCGGAGGGATCAATAGTGCCGTCAAACAGCATAACTCCCCAGCGGTTAAAAATTTTTAAGTCCACCTGACCTACAGTAACACTGGTCACCGGGCGAAAACGTCTGTTATTTGCCTGCGCCCCTTCCGGAAGGAAAGCATCCGGAAAACGATAGAGCTCCACATCTACCTGAACAAGCAGGGTATCAGACGCAGTACATCCCTGCATATCCGTAACCTGAATGGTGTAAACCGTTGATGACTCAGGATTAGCGGTTGTAACTGGATTAAACGGATCCTCCACTGAGCCCGATGGCGACCATTGGTATTGATAAGGCGGGGTGCCACCACGTACATCAGCCACCCCGATGTCTGCCGCAAAACCTCGGTAGATGGTATCATTATTTCCTGCTGTTACAATAAGAGGGTCGGGCTGAGTTAACGCAATTTGTGCAATAGCCTCACAGCCATTGCTATCGGTAATAAGAACCTGATATGTACCGGGCGGCAGATTGCTGACCACCTGTGTGGTGTCCGCAGCGGGAGTGTCCCACCGAAAGGAATAGGGTGGTGTGCCTCCCGTAGCGCTGGCTGATACTCTTCCGTTATCAGCCCGATAGCAGGAAGCATTTATACCTACCGCAGAGGCAACAAGGAGATTGGGCTCTCCCACCGGAATCACCATGCTGCGGCTGCATCCACAGGAGTCAGTGACCGTTAGCCCATAGTTGCCGGCAGAAAGGCCCAACAGACAAGTCCCCGTGCCCGGGAGAGACCACGCATAGGAAAATGGTGGGCAATCACCGGTTACCGAAACGCAGATTTGACCGTCCAGTGCCCCTTTACAGGAAGCATCTTGCACCTCCGGAGTTATTTCAATAGGATTCGGCTGGCTTACACGAAAATGATACACGCTGGGGCAGGCAAAGAAATCTGTTATGGAAAGGGTATAAGAACCAGCCGTCAGGCCATTGATGCATGGGGCGGAAGAGCCGGTGCCCGACCATTGATAATGAAAAGGAGGAGTGCCCGTGAGAGGCGGGAAACCCACACAGATTGAACCATCGGCACTTCCGTAGCAGGATGCATCCGTGATAGCTGTGCGGGAGGAGTCCAAGGCCGGTCCGGGAAGCATCAAGGCGAAAGGTGTATAACTGAAATCATCCCAGTCGGGAATAGTTAAGGTATTCAAGCCAGTCAGCGAATCCTGATTAGCGAGGGCGATAAGGGTTTTTTCCCATCGCGGGCTGCCCTGCCAGTGCGCTATCTGCGTCCACGAGCCGTCAAGGTTAATATCGTAAAAGAAGGTGATATCGGCAGCACCCATGCCGGAATCTCTGGTGATGTGGTGAAAATAAAGCGTATTGATGCTGCAGATATCGGGCTGGCGGTTGGCAAGGCTATAGTTTTCAACATCCGCATTGATGTTGGCCAGCCTGGCACCGAACACTTGATAAAGCGTATCGGCAGGTTTAATCATAACAGGCCGAAAACGCATGGGACCTGCTGATGAACCCAGGGGAAAGATGTATCCCACCGTATCGTTCATTGCCCTGCTGAGTTTGCCCCCTGGAGCACTGCTAACAAAACCAGTGGTTCGGCTGATGGCATCCGGCCGTACACTAGTGACAAGCAAGGTATGCTGTGCGGTATGCAACTCCTGATCATTCAAAGCTAAAGAATCCAGAACCTCCGCATCCACAGCAAGCGACTTCACTCCGTTGCCGGATAACACCAGCTTGCTGAATGCAGTAACCTCACTCCCATTGATTACCTGCGCGGAATCATACAAATGCACAGTGCTCTGTGCCGGGATAAAAATACCATTATTGGTCCAGTTGCCCTTTATCCGAAAAACAGCATTACCTATGCCGGCCAAGGTATCGTAGTTAATCACATCCCCTTCAACATGCAGGGTACTGGCGTTAGCGAAATAACCCGCATTGGACAGAGAACCCTCCCGCACAATGAAAACTGCACCCGGAGACAGTCCCATCACCGCATCAGGGCTTACTGAAAAAATAACCGGAGCGGTTTGAGCCGAAGCGAAAGGGGAAACAGCAATCAGCAGGACGAAAACCAATGCAGTTTTAATAAAAAGCCCCGAGCCGTAAATATTTGTTTTCGCCAGTTTCATTCAAAAAAAGTGGTGCTGTCATCTGTTTTGCCCGCATGAAAAACCCCATCATAAATGGAAAAGCAGCAGGCTAAATTAGGAAATGGCCTCGTGTTTTTCAATCTGAGCAGAGCTCCTGTATGAGCTTCTGCCACCTGAATTCAAAATGCCTTAACTAAGCCTCCTGTATTATTTTTTTTGTCCATCTCTTATTCAGGTCAGAAATAAATCGCTGCAGAACAGTGTAACAAGAACTTTTGGGGTGACGGGTGAGACTCTTGGTAAAATGCATTGCATCTGTTGACATGGACGAATGTAAAAATCATAAACCCTCTGCCTGCAACAGACACCCCGATAGAAAGCCTTCAGCCCAATCTGCACTTTTAAGAACACAGCCATACTATGACCGGAATAGGTACGCTCCGGTTGCCACAAAAATACTTTTCAAGGCTAGCAGTATCCGCAGGCAAGGGACAGTAAATAACTAGTTCATGTTGAGATAACATTTTTCCGTATGTGATCATTTGTCGCGGATGCATAAGTTTTTATCTTGTTCATAGCTGTGCTATGCGTGGCTCCATGATGACGCAACAAATCAAGAGAATTCTGTTGATGGTTTTGATTCCTCTTCATATTGCAGCCATCAGCTGGTCAGCGCTGCAACCCGTTTTATCTCCCTTTCTGCAACGACAATCGGGTCTCCTACCTGAAGCCGTTGAAGCATGGCTGAGTACTTACCTGGTTTTTACGGGCACCCGGCAGCGTTGGGACCTATTTACTTCTCTTCCTGATATCCATGGCTGTGAAGTATACATTGAAGCCGAAGACACCTATGGTAACAACCTCCTGTTTGATCCCTTGTTGCCTGGCCTGCAGAAATTTGATGATCATCAGCTGCGTTACTTCAATTTTTATCTCAGACTGGCATTCGGGATGGAGGCATGGGCTGAGCCGTATATGCAACGGGTGATGCACAAAATCAGCAGCAGCGGAACTCCTTTGCGTCAGGCACACCTAGTAATCATCCTGAAAAGAACACGCTTCCTGCGCGATATCAGAAAAGATAAGGTATTGTATTATGTGCAGCCTCGTAAACTGGGGCCCTATCGGCTGCATGCAGGCAAACCGGCAACATGATGCGGATGATAAAAAGCTATGCCGCCCTGCTTTTTGCACCAGCGGATGCCCGCGTTTACGCAGCGTTCAGGATGGCCTTTTCCCTGACGGTTTTGCTCAACCTGTTGGATTTATTTCAGCACCGCAAAGGTCTCTTTCATGAAGGCGGCTTGATTGCGTTTGATTTTGTCCGGTCTCTTTGTGCGGGCGCACCCTACTGGTCAGTATTTTATTGGGTTGAAGGTAGCACCGGCATAGATGTATTGTTTATGCTCACCTGCACAGCGGCATGGGCGCTTTTTTTCGGGCTGTTCACCCGGCTGGCACTGCTGATTGTTTACGTATGGCAGGTTTCATACCTGAACACGCTCTTTCCGGTTTTAAGCGGCTGGGATTCGGTGCTTACGCTATGTGCCTTTATTTTGTTGATATCGCCATCGGCAGAGGCTTGGAGTTTGGATGGTCAAATAAAGAAAATACTTTTCCGGAGAGCGCCCGCTTCTTCGGTTCCGGTGTATGGCCTTTTGCTGCTTCGCTACCAGCTTTGCCTGATATACTTTACTACTGCCCTGCTGAAAATGTATAACCCATGGTGGCGCAGCGGAGAGTTTTTTGCATACTACCTCCTCTCCGTTTATTCAAGGTTTGCACAGCCCTGGATAGCTGAAAATCTGTGGCTTTCCGTTCTGCTTACCTACAGCACGCTGGTTGTTGAATTTGCACTGCCATTGTTGCTGTTATTCAAGAAAACGCGTCCATTCGCATTTATAGCAGGTATAGGTATGCATGTGGCCATTCTAATTACATCGCGGCTTTCCATTTTTTCCTTTATCATGATTGCTCTTTACATACCGTGGCTTAAGAGCATGTCATTCACCGGCAATTTGTTGAAAATGCCATCCGCAAAACCCACGTGTTAACCGGGGAATGAAGATATTTGCCTGGCAAAGGCTCAGCCTGTTTTTGGGCGGAATATTATCCGAAATTTGCTGTAATCTATCCATGTTTGCCGTTGTTGATACAGAAACTACAGGTGGCAATCCCGTGAAAGACAGGTTAATGGAAATTGCTATCCTCCTGCATGACGGGGAAAAGGTGGTAGAGGAGTTTTCCACTTTGGTAAATCCGGGAGTACCTATTTCTCCCTTTATCGTTTCCCTAACCGGTATCACCGATGAGATGGTTGCGCAGGCCCCCACCTTTGCTGACATTGCCGACACAGTGAAGCGAATGACCGAAAAAAGCATTTTTGTTGCCCACAATGCCCGGTTTGACTATGCTATTCTGCGCAGGGAGTTCAAACGACTAAACGAGCGGTTTCAGCGTAAACAGCTCTGCACGGTGCATCTGAGCCAGGTCCTGCTGCCTGGAAAAAAATCATACAGCCTTGGCAAGTTATGTCGTGAAATGGGTATTCCTGTGCAAAAAAGACATCGAGCCCTCGGGGATGCCAAGGCTACTGTAAGTTTATTTGAGCTGCTGCTCAGAACCGGCCGTGATTACATCCTGCGCAGCGTGTTCTCCGATGAACTGGAAGGTGCCGACCTGCCCACTCACCTCCCCCTTGAAACGGTAGATGACCTGCCAGAAGAAACCGGAGTATATTACCTGCTGGATAATCACCTGCAGGTACTCTATATCGGGCGTGCCCGGAATATCCGCAAACGTGTGATAGAACAAATCACCAAGGAGCTGGTAAATGAATATGAATCTCTAAAAGACCACATTTATGACGTGCATTATGAGCTCACAGGAAGCGAGCTGGTAGCCCAGTTGCTGGAGCTGGAGGAAATCAGACGCCTGACCCCCCGTTTCAACTTTACCAGAAGAAAGAAAGAATATCGTTATGGAATTTATGAGAGAACGGATGCAAAGGGTTTTATGAGCCTACATATTGAGCGGCTCAACAGCCAGGAAGCGGCCGTTGTAGAAACGGTTTCCTACAGTGCGGCTGCCCGCCTGCTGCGAAAACTGGCAGCCGATTATTTGCTTGATCCCTGCCTCTGTGGGCTTGCAAAAAGCAACGGCATACCCATGCTGTCTCCTGAGGTCTACAACAAACGGGTAAGTCAGGCTCTGCGCAAGTATCGTTTTGACCATCCTAATTTTTTTATTCTCAGCGAAGGCCGTTCGCACCATGATCAGTCTGTCATATGGGTAGAAAATAATATCTACCGCGGCTTCGGATATATTGAGCCGGAAAATATTGAAAATGATCTTCAGTCATTAAAAGATTGCGTGAAGCCTTACCCCTCCTCTCCGGAAGCCATTCGCATCATACGTAACTGGATGAGAAAAAGAAGCAGGGATGAACTGATCCGTTACTAGTATTCGGGCAACCTGTCTTCACTCTGATGGCATCCGGCATCAGAAAAACAACGGATGGAAGATGACCTTGCCTCGCATGTTAAATTCCACAGCCGGAGCAGGCAGCTTAATCAGATTCAGCAGGTGCAGTAAAGCCTTCACTCCGGGTCTGCGGGTTTTAATGCGGGTGAAATCCACATCCAGCGACAAGTAAAATTGTGCATACCGTTGCACATCACTTCGGTCAATCCTGTTTTCGGGCAGACATGCGCAGTAGGATAGCGACTGTGGTTGGGCACACCAACGGTTGGCAAAGCCTCCCAGCAAACCCTCTGCTCCGTAGCCTACTGCGATATTCAGCCACCGGGGAAAATGTCTTTTTCTCTTCATGAACGCATGGATATTCAAAGAAGCCCAAACAGTAAGTGCATTATAATCTTTGACCACTGTCTCCGGAAATGAATTACCAAAAAGGTAGTTCGTTCTGCTGCGCAGATTATGCGGATAGGATTGCGGAAAGCTGGACATCTTCAGGGTTATACGTTGCTCTTTCCAGGCCAGCTCCTGGGCAGCCATCAGCAACACCCCTCCTGCATTGGCCAGCACATCCCAGCCTGAAAAGCCCCATTTAGCAGAAAACCCATCCAATATTTCAATGGATGACAACAGCACCAGAGCAGACAAGCTGCCCCCGACAAGAGCGGTATGCTGCTTTACCCCGGACCACCGATACAAACCGGTTATCCAACGACTCATAAAATAGCCGGCATAGGCATGGCCGGCTTTATCCATACCAAGCCATTCACGGCCATCATTAAAAAAGTGAAAAGAGGAGCGGGACGCATCGCGATACCAGAAATAGCTCAAGCCCCCGAGCGCCCCTCCGTAAGTTGCCAGCATGCCACCGGTGACACCCCAAAACCGGCTATGGCTGAAGGAAGGTGCAAAATCTCTAACTCGCAAAGAATCCTCTTTGGAGCAAAGAGACTTTGCAACACACAGTATCATCACAAGGCAACCCGCACGGCTCCTTAAAGTGGAGGATGCATACTGCAAAAGCCCCATGCAGGAAAATTAATCAAATACCTTATTGTATTGCCTGTGTGAAAGAGGTGCTGTGCAGAAAAGGAATCAGCTCAGCAAGGTATTGCTAGCTTCTTTGAGCAGTTCCTTTACTCTTTTTTTGGTAGGGGCTTCTGCATAAACCCGCAGCACGGGCTCTGTGCCCGATGCGCGAATCATAACGGTTTCCTCTTCGCCCAAATAAAACTTAAAACCATCTATGTCCTCAACCCGGGTAATCTTACTGCTGCCCAGAGCAGTATATTTACCGTTTTTACAATTGGTGATGATTTTGTTTTTCAATTCATCGCTGAGGTGCAGGTCATTACGGTCATATGCAAAAGGACCCACCACCTGATACACTTCTTTGATGAGCTGAGTCAGCGACTTGCCGGTTTTAGACACCATTTCCAGAATAACAAGGCCATCCCAGACTCCATCCCGCTCCGGGATGTGCCCTTTTACGGCAATGCCCCCCGATTCTTCACCGCCCACAAGGACATCTTCCTTGTTCATGATCTCACAGATATACTTAAAGCCGATTTTGGTGGTCTGATGAGGCAGATTATATGCCGCACACATTTTTTTCACTTTGTTGGAAACAGAAAAAGCGGTGACCACCTTACCGCTCATACCCCGGTATTTATGCAAATAATGTATGAGCAACAGGATAAGATGATGCGCATCAATGAAATTGCCCTTCTCATCAAACATACCCAGCCTGTCGGCATCTCCATCGGTAGCCAGACCGGCATCAATATCGCTTGACTTACGAATGAGGGATGCCAGTTCCTGGAGGTTTTTCTCAAGGGGCTCGGGAGCCTGCCCCTTAAAGGAAGGATTGTTGTCACAATGCAACAGAATGGCATCCGGTAATATTTTTCTAACAATATTCTGTCCGGCACCGTACATGGCATCATACGCTACTGTTATCCCTGAGCAGGTGATTGCCTGCAAGTCAAAATTCTTGCGGATGTGCTCGGCATAGAGCTCCTCCAGGTTGACATATTCTATCATGTTTTTTTTGATAAACTCCTGTACCGTACCCTCGACCGGAGCTGTTTTTTCGGGAATGAGGGCTTCTATTTCAGCTATGGTGGAAGCCGAAGCAGGTCCCCCGAAGCTGCCCTTGATTTTATAGCCATTATAGGAGGGCGGGTTGTGGCTGGCGGTGATGATTATACCGAGGTCAGCGTGCAATGCTTTGGTACCAAAAGACACCATAGGGGTAGAAACAAAGCTGTCAGCCAACTTGACACGAATGTTGTTGCGACACATTACCAGGGCAACCGTTTCCGCAAACATCTGCCCCCCGAAGCGGGTGTCATAACCCACCACTACGGAAGGATTCATATTTTTTTCTTTTACCCAGCGTGCTGTGGCTTCAGCCACGCGGGTGACATTGTCTACGGTAAAATCTTTGGCAATGATGGCGCGCCAGCCATCCGTTCCAAATTTTATGGGAGTCATTTCGTCTTAAATTTTAGGCAGGCAAAAATAAGCATATTGTGAAGCCGGCAGAATTCTGCCTATTGCAAATGTATTTCGCATTACTTTTGGAGATAAAGAAAAAGAAGCGACTTTGTACAGATTTAACCTTGACGACAACTACCGGCACAAAGGGCTCAGAAAAAAGCTGGTAGAATTGCTGAAAAGCAAAGGCATTACCAATGAGTCCGTTCTGGAAGCCATTGGACAGGTGCCCCGCCATTTTTTCTTTGAAACAGCCTTTACCGAACACGCCTATGAAGATAAGGCCTTTCAGATCGGGGAGGGGCAGACCATTTCCCAGCCTTTCACGGTGGCATATCAAACACAACTGCTGGAAATAGCCCGAAGAGAAAAGGTACTGGAAGTAGGAACCGGCTCTGGCTACCAGGCCGCTGTGCTGGCATATCTGGGAGCTCGTGTGTTTACCATTGAACGGCATAAAAAGCTGTATGAGCGGGCACGGGCGTTGCTGGAAGCTATGCATGTGCACCACGTAAGACACTTCTATGGTGACGGCTTTGAAGGCTTGCCGGCTTACGCCCCTTTTGATAAAATCTTAATCACGGCTGCCGTACCCGAGTTTCCGGCCAGGCTGATGGAGCAACTTAAAATTGGCGGCTACCTGGTTATGCCTTTCGGCACCGGAGATGTGCAGAAGATGCAGCGCCTGACAAAAATTGACGACAACAAATTTGAAAAGGAAGAGTTTGATGATTTTAAGTTCGTTCCCATGTTGAAGGGTAAGGTCTACTAAATCATCACGCGTTGTACCCCGCATGAATTGGTTGCTTAATGTACAGCTTGCCTTCAGGGCTATCCGTGGTAACATTCTAAGAGCCTCGCTGACTATCGCTATCATCGCTATAGGCATCATGGCACTGGTGGGCATTCTCACCGCAATTGAAAGCATTAAATCTTCCATTGTAATCAATCTTTCCTCCATGGGAGCAAATACGTTTACCATACGCACCAAAGGTTTGTTTGCCCGCGGAGGACGCTCCGGTGAAGTAAAAGATCACCTGCCCGTCACCTATGAACAGGCCATAACTTTCAAAGAAAGGTATCGCCACAATGCTCTCGTTTCGGTAAACACCCGGGCTTCCAGCACCGCGCAGGTAAAATTTGGCCAAAAGAAAACCAATCCCAACGTTACGGTAATGGGCGTGGACGAAAACTATCTTATCGTATCATCCTATAAACTAAAGTCCGGAAGAAATTTTTCGCGCTTTGAACTTCAGACAGGCTTCAATGTATGTATTTTAGGAAGTGGCGTAGTTAAACATTTGTTTGATGCCAAGGACACTATTGAAAACAAAGAGGTTTCCCTCGGGAATGTGCGCTATAAGGTGATCGGTATTCTGGAAGAAAAAGGCGCCAGCATGGTGGGGAGCGACAACGTAGTGCTGGTCACCGTGCAGAATGCGCGCAAAGTGTTTCCAGCTTCAGTAAATAAATATGCCGTAAGTGTGGCTGTGGATGATCCGGAAGCACTGGAGCCTGCTATTGACGAGGCCCGAGGCCTTTTTCGCAATATCCGCAGGTTGTCGCCTGCCGAGGAAGATGATTTTGACATCAGCCGCAGCGATAAGCTGGCAACCACGGTTATTGATAACTTGCGATATGTAACCATGGCGGCTACCGTTATCGGCATTGTTACGCTTATAGCCGCTGGTATAGGATTAATGAATATTATGCTTGTTGCGGTGGCTGAGCGCACCCGTGAGATTGGCATCAGCAAAGCCATCGGAGCCACCAACCGCATCATTAAAGCGCAGTTCCTCACAGAGTCAGTCGTAATTTGTCAGCTAGGTGGCATCTTCGGTATCATACTGGGAGTAATTGCCGGAAATCTGGTTTCTTTATTTTTAAAAGGAACCTTTATTGTACCATGGTTATGGGTAAGCGGTGGCTTTGCTTTTTGTTTCCTAGTAGGTTTGGCAGCCGGACTTTATCCTGCGGTGAAAGCCTCACGCTTAGATCCCATAGAAGCCCTGCGCTATGAATAACCTTTTGTAAAATTGCATCCGCCATTATTTGATACGATTTTAAGCACTCCTCATATGAACACAAAAACGTACCTGCTACTCCTGGCACTTTTCTCCACCATCCTGACATTTGCACAGAATAACACATCTGTTCCGGAACCAATACAGGTGGAAGATATCGTAAAAACCATCAGCCGTGGCAATCAGCCCGGTTTAAAGGTGCTTCTTTATCAAACCGAGAAAAAGGACGCTGAGTCGCAATGGGATGCTCTGCTCAGAAAAAAAGCCAAGGCAAAAACCGAAAACGCACAGAATGAGATTATAGCCCGCGGCATCACCCTCAAAGAGGTAAGCAACCGCCCTTTGAATATTTATGCAGTATTTAATCCTTATGCGGACTATGTGGAGATGTATGTTTTCTTTGAAACAGATAGTGTATTTCTCACGAAAACCGTAAATGAAACGGAATACCTTTCAGCACGAAAGTTTGTTAGGGATTTCGCTGTACAAACCTACCGTGAAGCAGTGTCCGATCAGATAAAAACAGAGGAAAAAAATCTCAGCTCGCTGGAGAAAGAATTAAAAAAACTGCAGAAAGAAAATGACTGTCTTCATGAACAAATCAACAAAGAGAAACGCAATGTTGACAATAACAACGAAAAAATAAGCATGCTCAAACTGGATCAGCAAAGAGTGCGGCAGCTGATACAAACTCAGAAAACAGAACTTGACCAGCTCCGGGATGCCAGCACTTCTGAAGAAGTGATTAAGGCAGAAGAAAAAAAGCTCAAAGCACTGGAGAAAGAGCTTACCCGGCTGGAAAAGGATGAAGACCAGCTACGCCGCAACAATGCAAAAAATGAAACCGTCATCCGGCATTATGAACGTGACCTTGCCGACAATGCATCCGCTACAGAACGGAAAAGACAAGAAATCAACGCCCAAAAAATGTTATTGACCAATCTGCGCAACATGTTGAAAGCCATTCAATAGCTAAACTCCAGCGGGTTCGTGCTGCCGGGGCCTTATGATACGCAGGTAGTGGTCAATTTGGGCAATCAGATGCTGAATGTCTTTGGTGGTGCCCGTTTCTATCATCAGATCGTAGCAATCTGATTTATCGGCCTCATAACGGCCTACGCGAAAGGTAGCGCGGGAAAGCGCAGCCATATACTCCAGGGGCAGGCATTCTTCCGTACAGAGACTTATCAGTATGTCAACCCGGCTTTCCATAATCTCGCTTGCCAGCGGGTGTTTGGGTATAAAAAGCCAGCTGATGTTTTTCCGGGTCATATAGGGAAAAGGCAGTGATGTTGTTCCCTTGCGTTCCTGGTTCAGATAGGCAAACAGGCGAACATGCTTGTCTTCAGAGCGCAACTTTTGAAAAAAGTTCTTTACCGGCTGAACATGTTCGGGCTGGGAGGCATCAAACAATATGATAATAGAGTCGGCATCCGTATAACCAGAGGTGCGGTGAGGCACAGGATGCTTCTTTAATTTCCTTTTCAGAACATATCGGTGCAGTTTACGTCTTAATCCTTTGAATAGCATCATGCCGGAGGAGATTTCTGTTTGCGGCCCGATGAGGCCTCCGCAAACACACCCATAGCAGAAAATTTCGCAATGCGCCTGGCGATTCTCTCATCGGCCGGAATTTTCTTTAAGGCAGCCAGCTGTCGCGTAAGATATTTTTTAACATTCCTCGCCATCAGCTCCGGATCATGATGCGCTCCGCCAAGGGGCTCTTTGATGATATCATCAATAAGGCCGGCTTTGAGCATATGATCAGCCGTGAGCTTAAGTGCTTCGGCAGCGTCTTCCTTATGTTCCCAGCTACGCCACAGAATAGAAGAACACGACTCAGGTGATATAACCGAATACCATGTATTTTCCAGCATAGCCACCTTGTCGCCAATGCCAATACCCAGGGCGCCACCGGAAGCCCCCTCACCTATGATAACACAAACTATCGGTACGCGCAGCCGCATCATTTCGTAAATGTTCCGGGCAATGGCTTCTGCCTGTCCCCGCTCTTCGGCTTCCAGGCCCGGGTAGGCTCCGGGCGTATCAATGAAGCTAATAACCGGCCGGTTGAATTTTTCAGCCAGCTTCATCAGACGCAATGCCTTGCGATAACCTTCCGGATTTGCCATACCAAAATTGCGATATTGCCGCATCTTGGTATTGATCCCTTTCTGGTGGCCGATAAACATGACTTTCTGCCCGTCTATATCTCCAAAGCCTCCTACAATAGCTTTATCGTCCGCAAAATGACGGTCGCCATGCAACTCAATAAACTTCCGGCTGATTTTTTCAATATAAAATAACGTGTACGGACGGTCAGGGTGGCGTGAAATCTGCACTCGTTGCCAGCCGGTGAGGTTGCGATAAATTTTTCTTTTCTGCAGCCGGATTTGTTCTTCCAGCTCTTTTATCATCCCCACCAGCGCATCGGTATCTTCTCCGGCTTTGCTTTTCAGATTTTCCAGTTGCTCCTGCAGCTCAGCTATGGGCTTTTCAAAGTCCAGATAGGTCATACAAAAACATCTTAACCAGCACTCAAAGGTAAGCAGTCGGTTTGGAAACAAAAAAACCCCGGTACGCTTGCCATACCGGGGCTGGATTACACATCCCAAGGGTTGCGGACCGGACGGGACTCGAACCCGCGACCTCTGCCGTGACAGGGCAGCATTCTAACCAACTGAACTACCGGTCCTCAACTACTCAAAGCGAGGGCAAATATACTTCGTTTTTTTTCTCTTTTTATAAATACAACCACCCAGTTGTATCCTTTAAAGCATATACCATTGCCCTTCCTCATACATCTGGCATTAGCTGTAAAGTTTGATGAAAATCCACCTGATTTATGGTATCCTGTCAGAAGGATTTCGGTCAGCAGGTATTTTTTCCCGCCAAGCTTTATTTGCACATGATTACACTTCCATAAATTCTTTTTGGAAACTTTCAGACATGTTGGAAACTTTCAGACATACAAAAAAATGAAAGGATGTTCAGGAAGTTCAAATATGAGTAGTATTTTTACCCTAAGTCAAATTACCTATACTTTGAGTTTAAATTTTTTACTCTATGAGCTATCTGAACAAAACCCAAAATGATCTCCTCCGGAACATGAAAATGAAAATCCGGGCGCTCAATCATCCACTCCGTCAGAAGATGCTGGTTCTGATTAAGAAGCACAAAAACCGGATGAATGTTACGGATATTTACGTCAGACTAAGAATTGAGCAATCGGTAGCATCGCAGCATTTGGCGATATTGCGTCATGCCGGTTTGGTGAGCACCAAACGGGAGGGAAAGACCATCTGGTACAGCGTAAATGAAGAGGCGATCCAGAAACTACTAAAGGTGTGCGAGCAAGCTCAGAGCACCTGAGCACACCTACAAAGGGTTATGTTTCATTTGTTCACAGTGCTTCCTGATAGAGCCTCCTGAAGTCTTGCCGTGTTACAGGGCGCGGATTATTGGGGTGGCAGAAATCTGCAATAGCAAGATCAGCAAGGGTATCCAGGTGCTCTTCTTTTACTCCTACATCTCTTAGCCGAGGGGGTATGCCTATTTTGCGGTTCAAGGCTACCAGAAACTCTATTACTGCTTCACCGCTTTCATCTTTCAGATTCATTGCCTGCGCAATGCGCTTAAATTTCACTTCCATGCCCGGATATTGCAGGTTGTATCGCATACCATAGGGTAGATGCACCGCATTAGCCAGACCATGGTGCGTATCTAAAAGAGCTGAAAGCGGATGTGCCAGTGAATGCACCACACCCAGCCCTTTCTGGAAAGCAATGGCACCCATCATGGAAGCAAGCATCATATACGCTCTTGCTTCAGGGGTAGGGTTGTTTACCGCAATATCCAGCCAGTGGGCAATCAAATGTATGCCTTCAAGCGCAACACCTTCACAGATGGGGTGAAAATTTTTTGCCAGATAGGCTTCCATGTTATGCGTTAAGGCATCCATACCCGTAGCAGCGGTGATGGCCGGAGGCAGCTCATAGGTAAGTTCCGGGTCGGCAAACACCTGTGCAGCCATCAGGCGGGGTGAAAATAAAATGCGCTTCTTTCGGGTATCATCTTCCGCAATGATAGCGCTGCGACCCACTTCGCTGCCCGTGCCGGCCGTTGTGGGTATCGTGACAAAATGCGGAATAACTCCAGTTATGTATTTATCTCCTCCGATTAAATCATCATAATCCCACAGGTCGCGTTCATGGTAGGCATGCAGTGCTATGGCGCGTGCTACATCCAACGCTGCACCGCCTCCTATGCCCACGATGCTGTCGCATTCCACAGCACGAAACAGGTCCCCTCCTCTTAATACATCTGACTTAACCGGATTTTTATGTATATCGGAAAACACTACCGGCTGAAGCCCTTCCTCCTTTAGATGCCTGATAATTTTTTTGAAAAATTCCAGCTCTGCAACCGTGGAATCGGTAACTACAAGAGGTTCCCGCAACCGATGGGACTTCAAATGTGTGGGCAGTTCACGAACCACACCTGTCCCGAACCGAATCGGAGCAGGAAAACTGAAACTATAAGCCTGTTGCGTTGAATACATATGCTTTCAAGTGAGCAGCAAAGATAATGGTTGCCTTTGGTGATTAATTTTGCTTTTGGCTATTATCGTTTTTCAACCTTACTATGCGGATATTCAGGTATCCAAACAACATGGTCATCACCGGACTGAGAAGGTTGAAGAAAGCATACAGGAAATAATCCCCTGTAGCCACGCCCAATACTCCGGAATGATAAGCTCCGCAAGTGTTCCAGGGCACCAATGCAGAGGTAACTGTTCCGCTGTCTTCCAGGGTTCGGCTCAGCACCCGGGGGTCCAAGCCACGTTTTTTATATTCTTCGCGAAACATGCGTCCTGGCACCACAATAGCCAGATATTGATCAGAGGCAGTCAGGTTAAATACTATACAGGATAACGCTGTGGTAGAAATCAATGCTCCTTCACTTCGGGACATGCCCAACAGGGTGGATGTGATGGTGCGCAGCATCCCAGTCACTTCCATTACACCGCCAAAGGTCATTGCGCATACAATGAGCCACACCGTATCCAACATGCCGGCCATGCCGCCAGAAGTAAGCAGGTCATTTACCATTTCATTATCAGTTTGAATTTGAATGGTGCGAGTCATAGCTTCAGTAACAGCGCGGTAAGCTGCTTTCCACGGGTCATCGCTGATGCCGGAAATAACCGGAAGCAAGTGTGGCTGAAAGAGGATAGCCGCAACAGCACCCAGCAAGGTACCGGCAAGTAAGGCTGGAATAGCCGGAACCCGCATGGCTATCATGCCCACCACCAGAAGCGGAACGACAAACAACCATCCCGAAATGTTGAACTTGGAGGCTATGGCTGCCTGTAAAGTATGAATACCTTCCACCTGTCCTGAAACATTTGAAAACAGGCCTATACCCAGATACAGCAACAAGGCTACCGAAAGGCTGGGTAGGGTGGTTAGCGTCATATATTTGACGTGTGTAATCAGGTCAGTCCCCGCCATGGCAGAAGCCAGATTGGTTGTATCGCTGAGGGGTGACATCTTATCGCCAAAATAAGCTCCGCTGATAATTGCTCCGGCTATGATACCTTCCTGTATGCCCAGGGCTTTGCCTATGCCAAGCAGAGCAATACCTACTGTGGCTGCTGTGCTCCAGCTGCTGCCGGTAGCCAAAGACACTATGCTGCAAATAATGCAGGCAGCAAACAGGAAAATGCCCGGATTGAGTATGTTCAATCCATAATAAATCATGGCAGGTACGATGCCGCTGAGCATCCATGTTCCGGCCAGCGAGCCGATTAACAACAAAATGAGTATTGCCCCCATGGCATTGGAAATACCTGATACAATACCATCCAGAATGGTTTGCCAGGAGTACCCCAGCTTCATGGCAATAGCACCGGCCACTGCTGCACTTAGCAACAAAGCCATTTGATTGGCTCCACCTAAGGCATCATCTCCATAGATAAAAACCACATTAACCACCAGCAGGACAAGCAAAAAAATTATCGGAATCAGCGAGAGTAATAAGGAAGGTCTGGACGGAGTGCGCACCGTTTCGGTCTAAATGATTTCAAAATAGCGCTTCAGCTCCCAGTCGGTCACTGCTTTGGCAAACTGTAGCCATTCCCACTCGCGCGTTTGGGTAAAGTGTTCAACAAACTGTTCTCCCAGCAGTTCTTTGGCTAGATCAGAAGCCTGCATGATGCGCGTAGCCTCACGAAGACCAGAGGGCAATACACCGAATTTCAGGTCGCGGTAGCCGTTGCCTATGGTTTGCGGTTGCGTAAGTTTAAGGTTTTTTCTGATGCCATAGAGACCGGAAGCCAGGCAGCCGGCCATTGCCAGATAAGGATTTACATCAGAGCCTACCACGCGGGTTTCCAGCCGCGCTGCATTTTTACTGCCGGTTAATACCCTCAGTGCCGTTGTACGATTATCCATGCCCCAGGTAAGTGTAGTCGGAGCCCACGCTCCTTCCACGAGGCGCTTATAGCTGTTTACCGTAGGAGCATACAAGGGAAGAATGTGGGGCATACAATACAATTGCCCTGCAATATAACTTTTCATCAGGGCGCTCATCTTATGCGTATCAGAATCGTCATAGAATAAATTTTTCTTTCCCTCCCACAGGCTTTGATGAACATGTCCGCTACAGCCTGGCAAAGATTCATTCCATTTAGCCATGAAGCTGGGCATAACCTGGTGGCGATAACCTATCTCTTTTACTGCTGATTTGAACAATGTTGCACGGTCGGCTGCTTCCAGCACATCGGCATACATAATAGCTGCTTCATATACACCAGGCCCCGTTTCGGTATGCAACCCCTCAAGGGGAACGTTAAACTTTTTCAAATCATCAAACAATGCGTTAAAAAAATCAGCCTTCAGAGAGCTACGCAAAATGGAATAGCCAAACATGCCGGGAGTCATAGGGGTTGGGCGGACGTAATTTTTGGCAGCCCAACTGTCGGGTGTTTCCGCAAAGTTGAACCACTCAAATTCCTGAGAAAAAACCGGTGAGAAACCGGCTTTAATTGCCTGTTGCCGAATTCTTTTCAACAGGTTGCGCGGGCATACCGGTGAAGGCTCCCCTTGATCATTTACAAAGTCCGCAAGAAAAAAGGGTATGTCGTTATCCCAAGGCACACGTCTGAAGGAGGCAAGATCAATCCGCGCATGTGCATCCGGATATCCTGTATGCCAGCCCGTGTATCTTATATTATCATAGGCGACATCAGCCGAATCCCAGCCAAAAACTACATCGCAAAAGCCAAAACCTTTCTCCAGAATGGAAAAAAATTTTTCCCGATGGATTACTTTTCCTCGGAGTATGCCGTCAATATCGGTAATTGCCAGTTTTACCTTACCTGCAGGAAAATTTTTCACATAGTGCAGGGCAGCATTGCTTCCGGTACTGCTTTTAGCCATGAGGATGTTTTTTATTCAGAGAAGGCTCCACAAAGAAATAAAATCCGATGAAAGAAAGCAGCATTATTCCAAAATACACGGCCGCAAGGCGAAGGTTAAAGACAGTCATTGCTATGAGGGAAAACGCGCTGATAACCAAAGCTACTGCCGGAAACCACGGATACAAAGGCACCTTGAAAGGCCTTTCCATATCGGGTTCGTTTTTTCTTAATACAAACAGTGCTATCATGGAAATGACATACAACGTCAATGCGCCAAAGCAGGCTATGGTTATGATTTCACCGGTTTTTCCGGTAAGGAGTGCAACAATACCCAGGCTCATATTAAACAACAAGGCATTGGCCGGAGTGTGAAAACGCGGGTGTACCTTTCCTAAAGTCACCGGTGCATAACCGTATCTACCGAATTCAAATGTGGTGCGTCCGGCAGCAAGAATAATTCCATGAAACGAAGCTACCAGCCCGAACAGGCCAATGGTGATAAGCAGATGATACAGCAGGTGATCTTCGCCTACTACTCTGGCCAGCGCCAACGGGAGGGGCGAATCGGAAGTGATGATCTGGCCGTCCGCCCCTGTCTGCGGGGTACCCGTGGGATACACTACTGCTTCCCAGCCAGCTACGCCAACCGAAGCAGTAAAAGTGAGGATACACAGAACAACCAATGTAGCAATAGCCGAACCGAATCCTAATAGCACATTGCGCTGCGGGTCAACGGTTTCTTCTGCCACATTTGCCACACCCTCAATGGCCAGAAAAAACCAGATGGCAAAAGGTATTGCCGCAAATACACCACGAAAACCATTAGGGAAAGCATTGCGCTGCAAATTTTCCCACTCTAAATGCGGTAAGGTAACTTCGGCAAACAGCAGTAATTCACCAACAGCAAGCACCGTAATGAGTAGTTCAAAGGTAGCAGCAGCTTTTACCCCGTAAATATTCAGAGCAGTAAAAAGCAGGTAAGCGGCAATGGCAATGGCAAGAATAGGAATCTGCGGAAAGAAAATATGAAAATAGGCGCCTATGGCAAAGGCAATAGCTGGAGGAGCGAAGATAAACTCTATGTTTTGCGCCATTCCCCCAATGAAACCCCAACGGGGGCCCAATGCGCGCGTAGCATAATCAAAGGCGCCTCCGGCTTTCGGAATAGCACATGCCAGCTCGGTGTAACCAAAGGTAAAGGTGACATACATGATAATAATGAATGCTGTGGCTATGGCCAGTCCCAAGGTTCCTCCCTCAGCGAGGCCAAGATTCCACCCGAAATAGTCACCGGAAATCACATACCCCACACCCAGTCCCCACAGTATCAGAGGCCCCAGGGTGCGTTTCAATTGTGGTTGCGTCATAGTGTGACCTCCAAATTAATAAAACCTTTCATCTGCAGAAGCAACTGCCCGCATCTTCCATGGCCGGTGACACTCAGCATGCTACAAACGGCTAAGCCTGAGATGTGGCTAAAACAAGGCTGCAAAAAATGTCCGCCCTTAAAAACATTCTATTAAATTTGATTTTAAGCAAACTCTATATTCCATATGGCATTAAATGTATTTGGTGAGCCGCTGATACCCTGCAGTAAGCGACCGCTCACCGGTTTTTATCGTGATGGCTGCTGCAACACAGGAGAAGACGATATCGGAGTGCATACAGTATGCGTTGTGGTAACGGCCGAATTTTTGGAGTTCTCTAAAAGCAGAGGTAACGACCTCAGCACCCCGCGTCCGGAGTATATGTTTCCCGGCCTGCAGCCCGGTGATCGCTGGTGCATTTGTGCAGCCCGATGGGTAGAAGCATGGAAAGCGAGCAAGGCTCCGAAAGTAATTCTGGAAGCTACCCATGAACGCACCCTGGATTATGTCAGTCTGGAGGAGCTGGTGAAGTTTGCTGCCAGAGAAATCAAAAGTGAATAAATTCCCTAGAGAGGCATGGCGCACAGTGCATCTCTTACTGCTACAAATTCATCCCAGATTTCTTTCAGAATTTGCGCTGCAGGCTTAAGGTCATGAATCATTGCAGATACCTGCCCGGCTTCCAATTCGCCCTCATCCAGATTACCTTCAAACATGCCGGCTTTGGCACGGGCTCTTCCCAGCAGGCGAGCGAGCTCTTCTTTTGATGCACCACGCGACTCGGCTTCCTCCACCTGCTGATAAAATTTGTTTTTAATAAGTCGCACGGGGACTAGCTTTTTCATCACCAGCATCGTGTCGCCCTCACCGGCTTCAATGATTTTATTTTTGAAGTTGCTATGTGCTGATGATTCCACACTTGCAGCAAAGCGTGTTCCGACCTGCACCCCCTCAGCTCCGAGAGCAAAGGCTGCCAGCATAGCCCGGCCTGAACCTATGCCCCCGGCAGCTATCAACGGCAGCTTCACGGCATCACGCACCATCGGCACCAGGCATAGAGTTGTGGTTTCCTCACGCCCGTTGTGGCCTCCGGCTTCAAAACCTTCGGCTACTATGGCATCTACGCCAATCTGTTCGCATTTACGGGCAAAACGCACACTGGATACCACATGCACCACCTTGATGCCCCAGCTTTTTAACAGAGGCGTCCACGTGGCCGGGTTGCCGGCTGAAGTAAACACTATTTTCACACCCTCCTCTCTGATGATTTCCATGTGCTGGTCAATAGCCGGATATAATAACGGTACATTGACCGCAAACGGCTTGTCGGTAGCCGCCTTACATTTACGAATATGGGTGCGCAGAATATCCGGATACATGGAGCCTGAGCCTATGATACCCAGACCTCCGGCATTGCTTACCGCTGAGGCCAGTTCCCACCCCGAACACCAGATCATGCCGGCCTGAATGATGGGATATTTTATGCCAAACAGTTCCGTAATCCGGTTGTTCATGAATGATTTTTCTCTCCGCTGAAATCAATCTCCGTATTGTCGCCAATATGTAGCGATTGCCTGAAGCCGGTAATGGATGTATCGCTGCCTATAATGGAGTCAGTAAGAATCACATGGTTGAGGTTGGCGAAGTCGCCAATGATAGAGTTACTCAGTATAGAGTGCCGGATCTGTGCATTCTCCCCGATGGTGACGTTGGGGCCAATGATAGAGTTGATCAGTTTCGTTCCGGAAGCGATATGCACCGGTTGCATAAGAATAGAATCCTGCAGCATACCTTCGGGCGGAGTGAACTCGGTGCCTTTCAGCAGCTTGGTATTGGTTTGCAGCAAAATATCTGCTTTCCCGCAATCATACCAGTCATCCACGCGAAAACTGTCAAATTCAACTCCTTTGCGCAGCATCATCATGATAGCATCGGTAAGGTTAATTTCTTCACCCTCCCGGATACCTTGGGTAATAAGCTGATCCAGACACTCAAAAAGAAGGCGTGACTCCTTTATTTTATACACTCCTACCAGCGCCATGTTGGACTTTGGAAACCTGGGTTTCTCTATCAGTGCAACGATTTTGCCGTTCTGGTCAAACTCCACCACTCCGAAATCGCGCGGGTCATCTACCTTTTTTACCCCCAGGGTTGAGCGGGGTGACTTAAGCACTTCAGCCAGGTCGGTTTTTACGATGGTATCGCCCAGTACAATTAACACTTCCTCATCCGGTTTCACGAATTCGCGGGCCGTCCATATTGCATGACCTACACCCAACCGATCAGACTGAACCGCATAGGAAGCCTTTACATGTGGATAGCGATTTTCCACATGTTGCTTTATCTTCTCACCCAGATAGCCTATTACAAAAACAAATTCATTCAGATTCAAGTCGAGGAGCTGGTCCATGATAAAATCCAGAATGCGTTTACCTGCAACGGGGATGAGAGCTTTGGGCTGCGTATAGGTTAAAGGACGAAGCTTGGTGCCGGCACCGGCTACCGGAATGATCACTTTCATAACTGACAGGGCGAAGATATGAAAACTATCCGGGTCGGCAAGCTAAACATGCCGACTTAAAGCATATTCTTTCCCTTAGAGAATAAGTTCTTTCAACCAGTAGCCTGTAGCATAAGCCACAGCTGCTGCAAGCGCGCCCAGTACTACTGTTTCCAATATCCCTTTGATACGGCTTGTATGGTTGACGTAAGACTTCAGGTAACCTATTATGAGAAATGCAATGAGCGTAAGCAGAGCAGCTTCAGTAAACTTGTCCCCGTGATTTACACCAGCCATATATTCTACCACATACACAATCAGAGGGATAAAGCCCACTAAAAGGAATGATAAAAACGTGATTGCTCCCACCATAAAAGGATTTTTACTGGGAGGAATCATTTCCAGCTCATACTTCATCATGGTTTCCACCCAACGATCTTTGTCGGCAGTGATGACCTGCACTACCTGTTCCAGCAAGGTCCCTTCAAAACCCTTATCGCGGAATATCTGTCTTATCTCCTCTATTTCTTTTTCTTTCATGTTTTCAATTTCCCAATATTCTATCTGCTTGTGTTTTTCATAATTATCCCGTTCTGACTTTTCGGACAGATAAGCCCCTACAGACATAGAAAACCCATCGGCAAACAGGTTAGCCAAACCGAGTATGATTACGATGCCTGGGTCTAAGCTGGCTCCGGTAGCACCGGCCACTACCGCAAAAGTGGTGACGCTGCCGTCAATGCCTCCATAAACAAATTCTCTTAAGTATTCCTGAAAGCGACCTGATAGAGGTCCCTGCTTGTGCAGGCTGTTTTCGGTTTTTTTCATCGGTTCGGTAAATCTGTATTACTTTGCGGGGCATGTATTACCTGCTTTCCTGCGAAAATCCGCATCTGCATCTTATCCGTATTCGTTTCACCTGCACACACACAGGGGATGCTCCTTTGCGCGTGCAGCTTCCGGCCTGGCGCCCGGGGCGCTACGAACTGGCCAATTTTGCTCAAAACGTAAAATCTTTTGCCGTATACAACTCAGCAGGACAACAATTGTCTTTTGCTAAGATAACCAAGGATTGCTGGGAAATAAAAACCCGCCCCTCAGACAAAAAAGTAATCATTGACTATACCTATTATGCCAACGAACTCAACGCAGGCTCCTCTTTTCTGGATGAAACACAACTTTACGTCAATCCGGTAAACTGTCTGCTCTATATTCCGGGCAGGGAAACCGAACCGTGCCATCTGCACCTGGAGCTTCCCGGAAGCTACAAGGTAGCCACTGCTCTGCAGTCAAAAGGAAAACACCAGTTTGAAGCAATCAGCTATCATGAACTTGCAGACAGCCCCTTTATCGCCAGTCGTAACCTGCTCAGCGAACAATACACCTGCCATGGCACTCCTTTCAGGCTTTGGTTTCACGGAGAATGCCGCCCGGATTGGAAAAGACTGCTGCATCACTTTAAACTTTTTACAGAAACACACTTCCGCCTCTTTCATCACTTCCCCTTTCGGGCATATCAGTTTCTCTTTCAGATTTTACCGTTCCCTTTTTATCATGGCGTGGAGCATGCCGCTTCTACGGTCATTGCCCTGGGGCCTGGCTATGATCTGATGCAGGAGAAATATACAGACCTGCTGGGCATTAGCTCGCATGAGCTTTTTCATGCCTGGAATGTAAAAAGCATTCGCCCGGCCGAGATGATGCCTTATGATTACAGTCGTGAAAACTATAGCCGCCTCGGTTACGTGACCGAGGGTGCAACTACTTATTATGGCGATGTATTACTATTGCGGGCCGGGGTTTTTTCGCTGGGAAATTATCTGACCGAGCTGAATCAACTTCTTTCCCGCCACTTCAACAACCCCGGACGGCTCAATCTTTCCGTGGCTGATTCGTCCTTTGATACCTGGCTGGATGGATATAAAGCAGGTATTCCGGGCAGAAAAAGCTCTATCTATGTGGAAGGTGCCCTGTGCGCCTTTATGCTGGATATGCGCATACGCTCATACACACGCAACCGTAGGTCTTTGGATGATGTGATGCGTATGCTCTATCAACGATTCGGCAAGCAACAGATAGGCTATACTGAAGCTGACTTTAAGGCAGCTGCTGAAGAGGCGGCCGCTAAAAATCTGGATGATTTCTTTAAAAAATACATCTGGGGAGTTCATCCTTTTAATGCTGAACTCAAACGATGTCTGCATTATCTGGGGCTGCAACTGGTGGTTGAGAAAAATCCCTTGTTCACCGAGGGGGTGCTTGGACTTAAAACCACGGAAACAGCCGGCAAAGTCGTGGTATCGGCTGTCTATCCAGATTCACCTGCAGAGCGTGCCGGTGTTACTCCACAGGATGAAATCATTGCAATGAACGGCATGCAGATGGAAGGGAATGCCCATGCATGGGCACAATATTTTGCTGCAAGCCAGCCCTTGCGCCTCCTGCTGGCTACCAACAAATGCATCCGTGAAGTGCAGGTGACACCCGGCAAACACGTTTATTACCCGGTTTACCGGGTAGTGCCGCAAAAGAAACCCACATCAGAAGCACGCATTAACTTTAAAGCCTGGAGTACCTGCCCATAACTTTTATGAAACGCATCAAACTATTATCGTGGAATGTTAATGGACTGCGGGCAGTTATGAAAAAGGGATTCATGGAGTGGTTCCGGTCGCAAAATGCCGACATGGTTTGCTTACAGGAAACCAAACTCCAGAAAGACCAGGTTCCTCCCGAGCTGCAGCAGCCCGAAGGCTATTATGCCTATTTTGATTTTGCTGAACGCAAAGGGTACAGCGGAGTTGCTTTATTTACACGTGAGAAACCCCGCAATGTTGCCCACTCCATTGGTAGCCGGTTTGAAGGAGAAGGACGTATCATCATAGCTGACTATCCGGAGTTTCTGCTCTATGATATTTATTTCCCTAACGGGCAGATGTCTGAAGAACGCCTGCGCTATAAGCTGGAGTTTTATGATGCATTTTTAGAGCATTGTGAAAACCAGCGCAGACAGGGGAAGAGCATTGTCATTACCGGTGATATTAATACCGCTCATAAAGAAATAGACCTCGCCCGCCCCAAGGCTAATGAAAAAACCTCAGGATTTCTTCCAGTGGAACGCGCCTGGATAGATAAACTGGTAGCCCATGGCTATGTAGATACTTTTCGCCTCTTCAACCAGAGCCCCGGCCAATACACATACTGGGACCAGCGGTTCAATGCCCGCTCCAGGAATGTAGGCTGGCGCATTGATTATTTTTTTGTCAGCGAAGACCTGGTGCCTCATGTCAAAGAGGCTTTTATCCAGGCTGAGGTGATGGGCTCTGACCACTGCCCTATAGGTTTGGTCCTGGAATTTTGATACCCCGGATACGAATTCCTTAAATTTGCAGCTTTTATTGTTCCTTTCATTTTTTACGTATGTATAAACTGGTCTTATTGCGTCATGGCGAGAGCCTGTGGAATAAAGAAAACCGTTTCACCGGTTGGGTGGATATTGGGCTTTCCGAAAAAGGCATGGAAGAAGCTGCCGCGGCCGGTCGCCTGCTGAAAGCAGAAGGCTACGACTTTGACGTAGCTTATACCTCCGTGCTTAAACGCGCTATAAAAACGCTCTGGATTGTGCTGGAAGAAATGGACTTGATGTGGATTCCTGTACTCCGCTCATGGCGCCTTAATGAACGACACTACGGAGCTCTGCAAGGACTTAACAAAGCTGAAACTGCCGCCCGCTATGGTGAACAGCAGGTGTTCATCTGGAGAAGAAGTTATGATATTCCGCCTCCTGCTCTGGAGAAAAATGATCCGCTTTATCCGGGCAAAGACAAACGTTACCGCGAGCTTGCAGAAAATGAAATTCCCCTTACTGAATGCCTGAAAGATACTGTATCCCGGGTAGTACCTTACTGGCAACACACCATACTTCCGGATCTGAAAAAAGGGAAAAAAGTTCTTATTACCGCCCACGGCAACAGCCTACGTGCTTTAATTAAGCACCTTGACCAAATTTCCGATGCAGAAATCGTTGGAATAAATATTCCCACGGGCATTCCGCTGGTGTATGAACTGGATTCGCAATGCAACCCGCTAAAGAGCTACTACCTGGGTGATCCGGAAGCCATCAGGAAAGCTATTGAGGGGGTTGCTGCACAGGGGAAAGCCTCAAAATAGTTTATGGCCAAACATTGGGTTATCGGTGATGTACATGGCTGCTGCAAAACCCTGCGTGCCCTTATTGAAGAAAAATTAATTCCCGGCAGGGAAGACAAACTGATTTTCGTGGGCGATTACATAGATCGCGGACCTGACAGCAAGGGCGTTATCACTTACCTGATGGAGTTGCAGCTTTTGGGATATTCCATCATCCTGCTGAAAGGCAATCACGAAGACATGATGCTGCGGGCAGCTGAAGACAAATCGGCCCGTAACAACTGGTTTTACAACGGAGGCATGCCTACCTTGAACAGTTTTGGCGTACGTGATGTGCAGGAGATCCCCTCGCATTTTATGGAATTCTTGCTTAACCTGGATTATTACTACCTGACAGAACAATTCGTAGTGGTACATGCCGGGCTGAACTTCAACCTGGATGACCCTTTCAGCGATAAAGAAGCCATGCTCTGGATTCGCAACCAAAAGGTTGTGCCCGAAAAAATCGGCAACCGGAAATTAATTCACGGCCATACGCCCATCATGCTTGATAAGCTGGTGGAATCCGTAGAAAGCAATGCCCCGAATATTGATCTGGATAATGGCTGTGTATATGTGGGCACCCCGGGGTTGGGCAACCTCTGCGCCTTAGAGCTATCATCCATGCGGCTGGAAGTGCAACCCAACAAAGATATTATCTGGCCTTGATGGGTTTTCCGGGATTTCAGATTAAAGCACCTCATAGCCAGTGGAGGATGCAATCTTGCGAACCCACTTGTATCCCAGCACCACCTCATGGCTGCCACTGCTCACTGTGCGCAGATTGGAAGTTGTGATGTCGTAAGCATACCCTATCTCTATCATTTTTTTAATCAGCACTCCGGCAAAAAGCGCTGCAGCATCACCGGTGCGATAGGTTGCTCCGAGCCATACCATGTGGTTGTACCAGGCTCGCAGGGTAATATCTCCCTCCACCGGAGCAGCCTTTACAGCCTTAATCAGGAAAGAGGGTTCCAGTTCAAACTTCTTTGCCACAGTAAACCGATAGCCCGCAGCAAGAAAATAGTGCGGTATCTGGCGCAGGTCAGAAGGGTCGTTTTTGTTAATCTGGGGTACGGAAAATCCGGCATATAATCCTTTCCACCTGTAGTAAATGCCCAGACCAATATCGGGAGCAACTTTGCCATCCTGCACTTCAGCCACAGCCGCATCATTAACCTCCCGAATATGAATATCCTCATCCAGATCAAGAGCCACAATACCCAGCGATATACCTGCGGCAATCATGCTTTCCTTCTTCAGCCGGATGCCGTAGGAGAGGGCCACATTAAAACCGATATTTCTAAGAGCACCGGTTTTGTCATGGTATATATTTCCACCGATACCAAGGGGGAATTTTTTGAGTGACCCGCAACCCGAGAAAGTTTGCGTGTGCGGCTGACCCTGCAGACCAGCCCACTGATACCGGTATAAAAATTTAAAATCCGCTCCGTTCTTCACGGAGGCTATAGCTGGGTTGTAGAAAAAATCATTGAATACATACTGAGTAAACAACGGCTTCTGCTGGGCACTGCTAACAAAAGATAGAATCATAAGCAGCGCTCCCGTGAGGACACAACAAAGAAGAAATTGCCGATGCATAAACCCCGTCTTTTTTTCTCAATGCAGGAATTGGTGCTCAATATACAGAATTGATATGAAATACAGCAACTGCCCGCATGTTTACTGAGAAAGAAGTATTTGTTATGAAACCGGTTTGTGAGTTTGAAATTCAGATATCGGTTTTTAACTTTAGAGCATGATGCGCAAGTTTTCGCCCCTATTATTCTGGATTGTTGCGGCATGTGTATGGCTTCTGCCCTCTGGGGTTTATGCTCAGCCAGGACCCCCTCCACCGCCCACCAGTGTTCCGGTTGACCCGTTGGCATGGGTTCTGCTTACCGGAGGAGCTATTGCGCTATACAACCATCATAAATCTAAAAATAAAAAATAAACCCCTCTCATTCAGCTTACTTTATCACTTGGCATATGGCCAATGAAAAAACTACCACCACAAAAAAGCTGGGCAGCCTGTTTGTAAAACTCGTGCTGATCTGGCTTTCCTGGAAGGTGTTTATCTGGATTGCCGGAGAAGAGAGCACTCCTGTTGAAGACCGGATGTTTCCGGCATTCAGCGCTTACTGGGAACAGCTCAACGACTGGTTACGGATTGTTATTCTTCACGCTGCTAACTGGCTGCTTCATATGCTGGGCTATGAAACCGTATTGGAGCATAATTATGTGCTTCGTGTGCTGGGGCATAGAGGTATTGCCCTGGGTAACTATTGTTTGGGGTTTCAACTTATGTATTATTTCATCATGTTGGTGATGATATCCGATCTTTCATGGCCTATTAAGGTTTTTGCATCAATAACAGGGGTGGTTCTAATACAGGTCATGAACATACTAAGGGTGGCCGGATTAAATCTTATAGATGTGCATTACAACCAATACATGGTGACACTGAGCCATGACTACATTTTCAATTTTCTCGTCTTCGGATTGTTACTGCTGTTTTATTACTGGCTGTTGAAAATGAGTTCCCGCTGAAGATGCCTTACCGCGCTTCAGACAGAGAGGCCAGCAACTTATCCAGATCCCGAGGGCTGAGGTCTTTGCCAATCACAATTCCCTTATGATTAATCAGAAAGGAAGCGGGAATAGAAACCACCTGGAAGCTATCGGCCGCAGGTGACTTCCATCCCTGTAAATCGCAACCGTGCGCATCCCAGTAGAGGTGGTCGTCCTCAATAGCTTTCAGCCACTTGTTGCGGTCAGAATCCAGCGAAACACTGAAGAAAACAAGTCTCTCCGCGTTTTTGAACGGCACATCCCGATACTTGCTGTAGAGTTCCACCAGTTTCGGATTTTCTCTTCGGCAGGGAGCGCACCAGGAAGCCCAGAAATGCAAAAGCACCAGGTTACCCCGATAGGCAGAAAGGCTCAGAGTATCACCCGAAGCACTGGGGACATATAGATCAGGCGCTCTGTCACCAACCAGAATTTTATCTGTATGAAACCACTTGCAAGCCGACAAGCAGCCTATCAGACAGATAAGCAGCAGATTAAAATGCCTTGTTTTCAAATTCCGATATGATTTGTTTCCAAGCAGAAGGTATGGGAATGCTTTTTTGAGCAGCATAATCATAAGCAACCAGCACGGTGTGCGCACGGGCTGCCGTAATGACCCCATTGCCCTGCATTTTAACTATTTCGTATTCCAGGTCAAAACTTTTGGTGCCGATACGGCTGCATCGGGTATACACCTGAATTTTATCATCAAACAACAGGGGCAGAAGAAAATCTACCGTGGCTTTGGCGAGTATAAAACCCGGTGAGCTGTGCATGCCCGTTTGTAATACCTGCTTAAAGTATGCAATGCGGGCCGACTCAATATAAGTCAGATAACGGGCGTTGTTCACATGACCCATAGAGTCAATATCGGCAAAACGTATCTGTATATCAGTACAATGACGGAAACCAGCGGGGTTGTTCATTTTTTTATTCTGATTCTTTTAAAAACTGCTGTACGTCTTTCTTTGCACCAAAAACCACCAAAATATCTCCCTTTTCAATTATCGTTTCAGCATTGACCACGCCCAGCACCTGTTTGGTAGTTCGCGTCAGGCCGAGCAGATTGGTATGGGTGGCTTTGCGAATGATGGTAATCACATTCAATCGGTACTGATTTTTAAGCTGAGCTTCCTGAATGGTTTTTCCGGCAAACTCATCGGCTGTAATTTCAGCAATAGTATAGTCATCGGATATCTCAAAGGCATCAATTATCCTTTTGAAGGATAAGCGATATGCCAGGCGTTCGGCCGACTCCTTTTCCGGATTGACAATTTCTTCCACCCCGATGGATTCCAGCACGATGCGATGCAGGGGCGAAATAGCTCGGCTGATAATACGCCTGGTGCGCATTTGTTTTAGCAGCGCTGTGGTCATCAGCGAGTCTCCCTCATTTTCACCGATACACACTATGGCAAGGTCAACATCTTTCAATGGGAGCGTATTCATGGAATTGGCTATAGTGGTGTCCAGGCATACTACGTAGGTAAGCTGGTCCTTCAACTCCTCCACCCTTTCCATACGTTGGTCAATACCAACAACCTCGTGACCCATCTGCTGCAGGTTAATGGCAAGGTTGGCACCAAAATTTCCAAGTCCGAATACGGCTATTTTCATTTTTTTCAATTCATCAGAATTAATTCTTCCGGATATGCATAGCTCTTATTCCTCGCCTGCATGAGTATGGTCGTTAGCAAAGTAAGTGCACCCACTCTCCCGATGAACATGGTCAACATAATTACATATTTTCCAGCAGTGCTTAACCCGGAAGTTATTCCAAGGCTCAGGCCTACGGTACTCATAGCGGAAACACTTTCAAAAAGGAGCTGCATAAACTGTTTATCTGTTTCAAACAGGCAGAGTAAAAATACGGATACTCCAGTCACCAGAAACGAGAGCACAATGATAGCGAAGCTGCGCCTGACGCTCAGGGCAGCAATTTCTCTCCGGTAAAACTCCGTGCGCGTGAACCCTCGCGCTGTACTGATGATATTGAGCATGGCAACAGCAAACACGCTGGTTTTGATACCCCCTCCGGTAGAGCCTGGAGAGGCACCTATCCACATCAGCAGTAAGGTGAAAAGTAAGGAGGCCATAGTTAAGTCTGCATAGGAGATGGTGTTGAAGCCGGCCGTGCGGGCGGTAGCGGAAGCAAAAAAAGCTGAAACCAGGCGCGGAAAGAAGCCGGCATGTTTGGAAAGGGCACCACTATATTCAAAAAGAAGATAATACAAAGTTCCGCCGGTAAGAAGCAGCGCTGTGGTGCCAATGACAATAACTGAGTTCATATGCAATGCCCAGGGCTTTACATAAAGAGGCTTCGCTGCCATCCAATGGCGGAAAAAGGCAGCAACCAGATGCCTTAGATAGGAAATAAAATTAAAGACAATGGAAAAGCCCAGTCCTCCGGCTATCACAAGCAGAGCCACCGTCAGATGGAGAGGATAGTTGTATTGCACCGTACTATCGGCAAGGCCTCCGCTTAACGTAGAAAAGCCCGCATTGCAGAAAGCAGAAACGGAATGAAAAACCGCGAAAAATAATTTTTGTTCAAATCCCTCAAAGTGGGCATTATCCAGTGTACACAAAATAATCGCTGCCCCCACCGCTTCAATGAACAGGGTGAGCGATACTACCTTTATGACAAACCGGCTGATATCACCCAGGCTCAGCGTATTAAGATAATCTTTTAGAACCAAGGCTTCCTGCACTGAGCTCTGACCTTTGAAAAACATCGCAAAGAAACTGGTGAAGGTCATTATCCCCAGTCCTCCCAGTTGAATGAGAATAAGGATAAACAATTGTCCCAGCGGAGTGAAAGCGGTAGCTGTGTCTACCACAATAAGCCCTGTAACACAAACAGCGCTCACAGAAGTAAAAAGTGCATCGTGAAAACTGATTCCTGCTACTGTCGCCTTCGGCAACAGGAGCAGGAATGTTCCCGCCAAAATCAACAACAGAAAACTACCTACAAAAAGCACAGCGGGATTAAATGGCATACCGCTTATGCGAGCGGCTATTTTGCCCAGCTCAACCAGAAAAAACACCGTGAGGGAAACGTAGACGAAGACAAGATGCTGGGCAATAAAACGAAACAGAAAGTGGGCATCTTCGCCACGACTGATCCATAGATATTTGGAAAGCACCAACAGGGCAAACAGCAACAGCAAGGCTATTTCAGCCATTGGAATTTTTCTTCTCAAAAAGGCGGCAGCTCCCGTACTGAACAACAGAATGACAGAAATTGCTGCTACCCACCCCCATAGAACTTCAGAAAATACACGAAACGTGAGTTCCGAGAGGCGAAAGCCAATATGAAAGAGAAGGGTTAGCAATGCTCCCAATGCAGCTCCGGTTCTTAGCATGTCGGTAAGGAGCAGAAATTTTTTGATCAGTGTCTTCAAAGGAGATCTTTAGTAAGATGTGAACCAACTCGGGGTTGCTAATATAGGCGGGAATGCCTTGTTTGCCAAGGTCATGCGCTGAGTGACCCGGGCTCCGCATGCCGGACGTTAGGCTGGATCAAATCCTTTTTATATCGGCTCCTATGGCACGCAGGCGCTCATCTATATGCTGGTAGCCGCGGTCAATCTGATTGATGTTGGAAATAACAGATTTCCCTTCAGCCGATAGAGCGGCAATAAGCAACGATACTCCTGCACGAATGTCCGGAGATGACATATGAATTCCACGCAAAGGGTAGGCACGGTTAATACCTACTACAGCTGCACGGTGTGGGTCACAAAGTATTATCTGGGCACCCATTTCAATCAGTTTATCTACGAAAAACAAGCGGCTTTCAAACATTTTCTGATGGATAAGCACGGTGCCTTTAGCCTGAGTAGCCACCACCAGTACGATGCTTAACAGGTCAGGAGTAAAGCCCGGCCAGGGTGCATCGGCAATTGTGAGAATGGAACCGTCAATAAACGGCTTTATTTCATAGGGTCGCTCTCCATAAACAACGAAGTCATCTCCTTTTAATTCAATTTCAATACCAAGCTTACGAAACACATCCGGAATAAGCCCCAGATGCTGAGCATCTACATTTTTTATAGTCAGCGTGGAGCCGGTCATGGCAGCCAGCCCGATAAAGCTGCCCACCTCTATCATGTCTGACAACAGTCGGTGCTGGCATCCGCCCAGGCGTTCTACTCCGTGGATAGTGAGCAGGTTGGAGCCTACCCCTTCAATCCGGGCACCCATGCGATTGAGCATACGGCACAGCTGCTGAATATAGGGTTCACAGGCAGCATTGAAAATGGTTGTGGTGCCTTTGGCCAATACAGAAGCCATAATGATATTGGCCGTTCCGGTAACCGAGGCTTCATCCAGCAGCATATAAGTGCCTTTCAACTCATCGGCCTCTACTTCAAAAACATTAGCGCTGGCATCATAGGTAAAGCGACCCCCCAGCTTTTGAAATCCGATAAAATGTGTGTCCAGTCTCCTTCTGCCGATTTTATCTCCCCCGGGACGCGGTATCACCGCTTTGCCGAATCTGGCCAACAAAGGACCCATAACCATGATGCTGCCGCGCAGGCTGGATGCTTTTTTCTTAAAGGAATCGGAAAGCAATTGGTCCGGGTCAATATTGTTGGCCTGGAAGGAATAGGTATGGGGTGCTCTTTTTTCTACCCTTACGCCCAGTTCCCGCAACACCTCAATGAGGGTATTTACATCGCGTATATCCGGAACATTGGAGACGGTAACTTCTTCCTGTGTAAGCAGAACAGCTGAGATTATCTGCAAAGCTTCATTTTTTGCCCCCTGCGGAACCAGCTCCCCCGAGAGGCGGTTGCCTCCGACAACCTCAAAAGCGTCCATCAGTCACGATTTTTTCTCCGATGGCGATTTTTGTTTGAACGGTGGCCCCCAGAGCTCCTGCGGCCGTGACGCTTGCTGCCGTTGCCCTCCTTATAGTTGTCTCTGCGTCCTTTGGTGGAGCGGGTAAGAGAATCCAGATTGCTGTCATCATCCAGCACCAGTTTGCCGTTGGAGAGAGTCAGTATATCCTGTTTAATGGTGGCATCATTGGCGTTGTCTTTGTTCCAGTTGCGATGCACCAGCTTCATATAATTGCCTATGCACTCGGTAAAGGCTTTTCTTTTCTCTTCATCTTCCATTTCCACGGCTTTTTCAATCAGGCGCTCTACATTCTTCCCATAGTGTTTAAATCTAATTTCGTTCTTTGGATAGCCGATGTGCATGGGCTTTTTGCGTATTACATCCAAATCAGGCTTGGGGTAAGGTGAATCTACATCCAGCTTACCTCCCGAAATAATGTAAATATGGTCCCACAGTTTGTGGCGAAATTCATCTACATTGCGCAAGCCGGGATTCATCTGCCCCATCAGCTCCACAATGGCATTGGCCAGTTTGTTTCTTTTCTCGCGGTCTTCAATAGATGCTACATATTCCACCATACTTTGTAGATGCCGGCCATATTCGCGGATAACCAAGGGGGAGCGCTGCGTGTTGTAATCAAAATGTAAATCTTTCATATTTCAGGCAAATTGAAATTCGTGCTCCAAAAGTAAGAAAAGTTTTTATGCAGGCCGGAACTGCCATGACCACGCCACATTTTTTCCTGTTCACCGGAACACTTGCAGCAGCATTCGGTCCATAAAATGCAAAACACTGCAGACCTCAACGAAGCAAATTGCTAGCTTACTTTCTTTAAAGCCTGCACACTGTCAGTACCATAATTGCTGGTTCTTCAAAAGACGCACCCCGTGGCACCCGGGTGCTGGATGTTATCATTTTAAGATAGCCCTGGCCCTGTGATGAAAGTATTAACCGTTACAGGATAGCTTTCCCGAAACACCCATCTGACCTAACATAGCCTTAATAGATCCTAAATTTCTGTTTAAAGTGTATTTTGCCGGGCAATTTAGACTGCTTATGGTAAAAAAACACCCCAAAAAGTCCCTTGCCGGCACGTTTCCCATAGTTTTTGCCTTCGTGCTACTGGCATCCTCTACCCTTCAGGCTCAGAAGATGGAAGTACAATGGAAAGAAGGGTTACGCTTCACGCACACCGGGGAGGATAACCGGCAATTTACCATCGGCATAGGAGGCAGGCTGCATTACGATGCGGCTTTCATTTACATGGGCAATGCCATAGGCAATCAGATAGAAGACTCGGTGGGTAATATCCGCAACGGGACAGAAATCCGCAGGGCTCGCTTCTACTCTTCAGGCACTGTATACCGCCTGGTCGAATACAAGCTACAACTGGATTTTGCCGGAGGTAAAGTTGTTTTCAAGGACGCCTTTATTGCTTTTTGCGACAGAAATCACAGCATTCCGCTATGGAAAGTCTATGCCGGGCAGTTTAAGGAGCCCTTTCGTCTGGAATCACTCACCAGCAGCAACCATATGCTGTTCATGGAACGGGCAGTACCGGCGGATTATTCCCCCGACCGTAACACCGGCCTGATGCTTACCGGAGAGCTCCTGCCTTCAAAAGGCAACCGCAATAGCTACGGACGCATGGGCTGGCAGGCAGCAGTCTTCCGCAATGCCGATGTATTCGGTAATGACGCAAATGCCGGTGAGCAATTTGTAGTCACTGCAAGATTAACCGGCCTGCCTGTAGATGATACTACCGCAAAAGGAACAAACATAGTGTTGCACCTAGGTGCAGCTTTCAGTTACCGCTATATTGCCGGTGACGAATATGATATAGCCCATCACCCCGATGCACATCTGACAGAAAAATATCTTACTACCGGAACATTAGCTCAGGTGAACAGCGTGCGGCTGACTGGCGGTGAAATAGCCCTGCTGGCCGGAAGGTTCTCTTTTCAGGCAGAAGTTGTGCAGGCCTGTATTCAACAGATTGACCGTAGAGACCGCTACCGCTTTATTGCCTATTATGGACAGACAGGTGTTTTTCTCACTCCGGATAAACACGGGTATAAAAGCTCTTACCAGGGGTTGGCAAGGGTAAAGCCGGCTGCCAACCTTGGGGAAAAATCAGGTGGCAGGCGTGGGGCCGGAGCGTGGGAAATTGCTCTCCGCTATGGAGAGAGTTATCTTGACAATCCGAACATTACAGGGGGAACCATACGAAACCTGACAGCCGGACTCAACTGGTATCTTAATCCGGTCACGCGGCTGATGATAAATTATGTTTATTGCCGCCTGGATTCCAAAATAATCAACGGAGAAAGTTTTGCCCATGTGGTGCAAACCCGGTTGCAAGTGGACTTTTGATAACCCTTCCATTATTTAATGAATGTTAATCAGGAAACCAGGAGGTGAACATCAGCCACTTATTAACATTGGCTTAACATTCGGATATTTACCTTTGACCATCATTTATAAATATCCACACATGGCTAAAGCAGCTAAGGTTTTTGGTATTATCGTGGCTGTCTTTTTTCTGGCTTCCTGCAGCAGCCCATCCGGCAATAAAGCCGATCAGCAAGGAACCGAACTTACCGGAGATATAAAAATTGATGGCTCCAGCACGGTGTATCCGCTCACAGAAGCAGTAGCCGAGGAGTTCAGGCAAGCCCATCCCCGTGTAAAGGTCACCATAGGCGTGTCAGGCACAGGGGGAGGCTTTAAAAAGTTTATCCGGGGTGAAACAGACATATCCAATGCATCCCGGCCTATCAAAGACATAGAAGCCCGACAGGCTGAAGAAAACAATATCCACTATCTGGAATTAAAAGTAGCCTACGATGGGCTGGCTGTAATTGCAAATCCACAAAATGACTGGGTGGATTACATCACGGTAGAAGAATTGAGAAGACTCTGGGAACCCGAGGCTCAGGGTAAAATCACACGATGGAACCAGATACGCCCCGAATGGCCTGATGAAGAGATTCACCTCTACGGCCCGGGAGTGGCTTCCGGCACATTTGACTACTTTACAGAAGCAATTATCGGTGAAGCCGGTAAAAGCAGAGGAGATTTTACCGCCAGTGAAGATGACAATGTGCTGGTGCAGGGCGTGGCGGGCGACAAATATGGACTGGCTTTTTTTGGCCTGGCTTATTATGAAGAGAATATGGATAAGCTAAAGCTTGTTCCGGTAGATAATGGTCAGGGGCCGGTGAAGCCCTCAATGGAGACAGTGCGTGCCGGCACTTATGCTCCTTTGTCGCGCCCGCTGCTGATATATGTCAATAACACTGGGCTCAGGCGTCCTGAAGTACAAGCCTTTCTCAACTTCTACCTGGATAAAGCGAATGAACTGGTTAAGGAAGTGGGGTATATACCCCTCCCTGAAGAGGAATATCAGCAAGAGCGTGAAAAACTGCAGAACTTCCTCAAACAGCTTTCAGCAATGCAATAATGGTTAACCATCTTACATTTTTCAGCCGTGAGGCACAGATATGAGTGGATCATTGAGCAGTTTCTACGAGTCAGCACATTCATTACAATACTGACCACCGTAGGTATTATTTATATTCTGTTTTCCGAGTCAGCCCCGTTTTTTATAAAAGTCTCCATTTGGGAGTTTTTGACTGATACCGAATGGACTCCCTTATTCACCGACAAGCATTTCGGTATTTTACCGCTTTTGAGCGGCACGCTGCTTGTCACACTCATAGCAGTGAGCGTGGCATTTCCTATCGGTCTCACGGTGGCCGTGTATTTGAATGAATATGCCTCCCGGTCTTTCCGTTCTGCCCTGAAGCCCCTGCTGGAAATTCTTGCGGCCATACCCACGGTGGTATATGGCTTTTTCGCACTTACTATAGTGACTCCTTTTCTGCAAACGATATTTCCGGATTTAGCTGGTTTTAATGCTCTTTCTCCGGGTATCGTCATGGGCATCATGATTATTCCTTTTATATCTTCACTGAGCGAAGATGCATTGTATGCCGTACCTTCTTCTTTGAGAGAGGCCGCCTACGGCATGGGTTCTACCCGATTGCAAACGGCTTTCAGGGTTTTAATACCAGCCGCTTCGTCAGGCATATTTGCCTCGGTTATTCTCGCCTTGTCCCGCGCCATAGGAGAAACCATGATTGTTGCTATCGCTGCCGGGCAACAACCCCGGCTGACATTCAATCCTATGGTGCCAATAGAAACCATTACCGCCTATATTGTGCAGGTAAGCTCCGGAGATGTACCGCATAATTCACTGGAATACAACACAATTTTTGCAGCAGGTCTGACCTTGTTTCTCTTTACTTTTATTCTGAACAATATCAGCTTCTGGATAAACCGCCACTATCGTCAGCAATATGAATAGGGAAAATCTCAGCAGGCTGTATGACAGGCTGTTTCAGTATTTCGGTATATTCTGTACGATTATCGGATTGATGCTGCTGGCCATCTTCATCATCCAGATTCTGGTTACCGGCATTCCGCGCCTGAACCTGGAATTTCTTAGTGGGCTTCCGTCCCGCATTCCCGAACGGGCGGGCATTCTCACAGCATGGGCAGGTACTTTGTGGATATTTTTTCTTACCGCCCTCATTGCTGTTCCGCTGGGTATCACAGCAGCGATATGGCTGGAGGAGTACGCTCCTAAGGGCATGTGGTCTAATCTTTTGGAGATAAACATTGCGAATCTGGCTGGGGTGCCCTCCGTTATTTATGGCATTCTCGGGCTGGGGCTATTTGTACAGATAATGCAACTGGGCCATAGCCTGCTGGCCGGAAGCCTCACTCTGGCGCTGCTTATTATGCCCATTATTATTGTTACTACACGAGAAGCACTAAAGGCCGTTCCACGCAGCCTCCGGGAAGCCTCCTATGCCCTTGGTGCAACGCAATGGCAGACTATATGGAACCAGGTGTTACCCGCTGCCTTCAGTAGTATTATTACCGGCATCATTCTGGCTCTTGCCCGTGCGGTGGGGGAAACAGCCCCGCTCATCCTAGTGGGCGCACTGACCTATGTGCCGTTCGTTCCCAGATCACCCATGGATGAGTTCACCGTACTGCCTTTGCAAATCTTTAACTGGGTTTCACGCCCCCAGCAAGGCTTTATCATTAATGCCGCTGCCGCTATTATTGTTCTGCTGGTTATTGTACTTTTACTGAACAGTATTGCAGTTTACCTGCGGCTACGGGCGCAAAAAAATATTCGGTGGTGATGAAATTTATAACTCAAAGGTCCGCGGTAAAACCCATGAATGATGCCCCTCAACCCGATCTGACAGAGAAAAACGGTGCCTCCGGGACGCCTAACAAACTGGAAACCCAAACGCTTTTTGTATACTATGGCACTAAGCAGGTATTGCGTGATATCAACATTCAGGTGAAGGCCAATACGGTTACTGCACTTATCGGCCCCTCCGGCTGCGGGAAATCTACTTTTCTTCGGATGTTTAACCGCATGAATGATTACATTGACGGCTTCCGCAAAGCCGGCAATGTATATATTGACGGAAAAGATATTTACCAGCCAGACGTTCGCATTGAAGAATTGCGAAAGCGGGTAGGAATGGTATTTCAAAAACCTAATCCCTTTCCTAAATCTATCTACGAAAATGTGGCCTATGGGCTGCGTATTCAGGGCATAAACAAAAAGTCGGTTCTGGACTACAAAGTGGAAACTGCTCTCAAGCAGGCCGTCCTCTGGGATGAAGTAAAAGACGACCTGAAGAAATCAGCTCTTGCCCTGTCAGGCGGTCAGCAGCAGCGATTGTGCATAGCCCGCGCCCTGGCAGTGGAGCCCTCGGTCATTCTTATGGATGAGCCGGCTTCTGCTCTGGATCCGGTGTCAACGGCCAAGATAGAAGACCTTATCTACGAACTGAAGTCGCGTTATACCATCCTTATTGTAACGCACAATATGCAACAAGCCGGCAGGGTAAGTGATAAAACAGGTTTCTTTTACATGGGTGAACTGGTAGAATTTGGCGATACAAAGCAGATTTTTACAGCACCCAAAAATAAAATAACCGAGAACTATATCAGCGGAAGGTTTGGTTAAATTACGCTTAGACAGTATAACCGACCATCGTGTTTTTGTTTTAAACATCTGAAAAATCTAACTTCTTAGCAGGGATACCCCTCAGAATGCGTGTACTTAAAATACAAGATATCATATGACTCACCTGGAAGAAGAACTTGGTCGTCTGCGTAATTCAGTGATTGAGATGATGCTCCTGGCGCGTTCCCAGCTTGCAAAAGCCAAAGAGGCCTTTCTCCAGCATGACACCGGCCTGGCTCAGGAAATAATCCGGAAAGAAACCCGCATCAATGGGATGGAACTCGCTATTGACCGCGATTGCGAAAACATTCTCGCCCTGTTTAATCCGGTTGCTACCGACCTGCGCTTCGTTGTGTCCATGCTTAAAATAAACTCCGATATTGAACGTATAGGCGATTATGCCGAAAGCATTGCCGACTATGTGATAGAAATGCCTGAGCCCTTTAAGCCTGAATTTTTGGATCGTCTCCACATCGGTGATATGTTTGAAATTGCAGTGCGCATGGTTGAGCAGGTTACAGAGGGATATCGCAAGGGAGATACTCTACTTGTGAGAAAAGTATTCAATGAAGATCAGGGCTTAAATCGCATCAACCGGGCTGCCCCGGCTATCATCACCGAACTGATTCAACAGAATCTTGGCAACACCAGTCAACTGCTTTACCTTTTTTCCACCATAAAAAAACTGGAACGGGTGGGTGATCACGTAAAGAACATAGCCGAAGATATCATCTTCTATTTTGAAGCAGAGGTGCTGAAACACCGCAGGTAGAAACCTGCATCAAAAACATCTGTAAAGCCGATCTTCCATTCCCCTGCTTGTGCCAGGCCTGATGTATCTAAATCCAGGCTGGTTACAGGTTTTCAGCTTGTGTATAAGATTCCTGCAAGCCTCTGCTCTCTGTTATGATGTGTTTTTGTAAAATGTATGCAGTATGCCGTATTGCACTTCCCACTTCCACTAACCCCACCAGTAGTCCGGTAAAGGAAACTTTTTCCATGTTAACTAAGTTTAGTCATCGTGTTTTATCCATGTTTTGCGCAATTCTCTATTTAAACCCCAAACTTTAAACCTATGGCTAATATCCTCATAACAGGAGCAACCGGACACCTCGGTAGTGCCACTATTGATTACTTAATCCGCAAAGGGTTTCCCCCGCATCAGTTGCGGGCCTTGGCGAGAAATGAAAATAAAGCTGCCGAACTTAAACGCAAAGGTGTTAGGCTAGTAATAGCCGACTACAATGACTACAATTCTCTGGTTTCAGCCTTTAAAGAGGCGGAAAAAGTATTTTTTATCTCAGCGAGCGACATTCCGCAGCGCACCCGTCAGCACGAAAACGTAGCGAAAGCTCTTAAAGAAGCAGGAGTAAAACATGTGGTGTACACCAGTTTTGTACGAAAAACCGAAGGCAGCTCTTCCCCAATAGCCGTGGTGGCCGAGGCACACTGGAAAACCGAACATTGGCTTAAAGAACTGGATATTCCGCATACGATTCTGAGAAACAATCTGTACATGGATTATATTCCTTTCTTTATCGGGGATAAAGTGTTGGAAACCGGAATGATTTACTTCCCGGCAGGCGAGGGTAAAGCTGCCGTTGCGCTGCGCAGCGAAATGGCCGAAGCAGCTGCTTCCATTCTGATGGCAGAAAAAACAGAAAAGCAAGTGTATAATTTTTCCAATGTAGTTTCCTATGCTATGACAGATGTAGCCTTGGCTATAGAAAAGGCTTCAGGCAAACCCATCCGATATGTGTCTCCCTCAATAGATGAATACCGGAAGGCTTTGAAGGAAGCCCAGGTGCCTGAGCAGTATATTGAACTGAATATCGGTTTTGCCCATGCTATAGCTCAGGGAGAATTTGACACACCTGCCAATGACCTGGAAACACTGCTGGGCAGAAAGCCTGTCTCACTGGAAGAGTTTTACAAAACCCTGCTCAGCCAGAAAAAGTGAATTTGCCGCCAGGAAAAATGAGGGAAGAATTTTTTTAAAGCACGCATTTTTATCTTCCATAGCTATGACAGGGAGCTTACAGAAGCTATATGCGGTTACGCGGTCACTATCGCAACAATCACGGCCAATGCCGGTCTTGTTCACTTCACATGGTAACCCGATGGACATTCCATTAAACCGGGAACAACGCCCGTTCTGGAATACACTTTATGCACTGGGCAGAACTCTGGAAAATCAATACGATATCAGGGCAGCACTGATTGTTTCTGCGCACTGGTGCACCCGTGGCAGTTACGTCCAAATCTCTGCCCAGCCCAGACAGATTTTTGATTACTACGGATTTCCGGAGGAATACTATAAAGTATATTATTCAGCCCCTGGCGCTCCGGAAATCGCCTCTGAGGTGGTACGCCTTGCACCTGCCGTTAAGCCCACTGCTGAATGGGGTCTGGATCATGGCGCCTGGCCTATGCTCATGCATCTTTTCCCGCAAGGAAACATCCCTGTATTTCAGCTGAGCATTCACTATGATGCTCTGCCTCATTATCATTACAACCTCGCATCACAGCTCAAGGAACTTCGTAATCGTGGTGTGTTGATTATTGGCAGCGGTGCACTGATTCATAACTTGCCTCTGGCAATGCAAAAACTACGGAACAATGACCATACACCTTACGGGTGGGAACTGGACTATGATGACTGGATAAAAAAGCAAATCATCCAGCGCAACGTGCACAATCTCATCCACTATGAAACCAGCCATGCGCTGGGTGAGCTCGCAGCCCCCACACCCGACCACTACCTCCCGCTGTTGTACACTTTCGGGGTAATGGACAGCCAGGATGAAATAGCATTTTTCTATGAAGAAGCACCCTCCCTTCCGGCATTCAGTGAAAGAAGTTTTATAGCAAGTAAATTATCACTCTGAAAAACATTTGGATAACCGCATTATTTAACATTTTTCTTACTATGCCATTAGAAGCCCAGCTTTTTCAGCAGCCCGCAGCCCGCTCTGCCGGTGACAAAATGAGAGTAGAAATCTGGAGTGATGTGGTTTGCCCGTTTTGCTACATTGGCAAACGCAATTTTGAGAAGGCGTTAAGCAGTTTTCCGCACAGAGATAAGATAGACATTGTGTGGAAAAGCTTTCAGCTGGACCCGCAGGCTGAAACGCGGCCTGATATCAGTGTGTATGCCTACCTGGCTCAGCGTAAAAACATCAGCCTGGCCCAATCAAAGCAGCTGCATGAGCATGTAACCGGAATGGCCCGGAAGGCAGGGCTGGACTATCACCTGGATAAAGTCATTCCGGCAAATACCCTTAAAGCACATCAGATGCTGCATTTTGCCCGCAAACAGGGCAAACAAAATGAAACGAAAGAAGCCCTGCTACGCGCCTATTTCACAGGAGGAAAAAATATAGACGACCTTTCAACTCTTCTGCAAATAGGTTCGGATTTAGGTCTTGATACATCAGCATTGCAAGATGCTTTACTTGGTAACACGTTGACAGATGAAGTAAATCAAGACATCTATGAGGCACGTCAGTTGGGCATTCAGGGTGTGCCTTACTTCCTGTTTAATGCACAATATGCTGTTTCGGGAGCTCAGCCCCCGGAAGTATTCAGTGCCACCCTGCAAAAAGCATTCAATGCATGGAAACAGCAAGGCACTGAATAACCCTACTTCCTTCAGCTGGCAATACCCGGATAACAGTATTCCTCATTTCTGTAGGGAAGATTCCTAAATTTTGCTTCACGGGTCAGTTTTCTCGCTCAATTGTAAACTGAATAAGGCGGGCCAGGCTGTCACGTGCTTCGTTGGGGGGATACGTGTTCAATATCGCCATAGCCTCATCGCGAAAGACCTGCATTTTGCTTACAGCATAATCCAGTCCGCCTCGTTCTTTCACCATCCTGAGCACTGTAGCTACTTGTCTGGGGTCTTTGTTGTGATTTTTAAAAACGTTGATTATATACCGTTTTTCTGAAGAGGGGCAGTGATTCAAAGTATAAATGAGCGGCAGGGTCATCTTGCGCTCTTTAATATCAATGCCGCGCGGTTTGCCGATGTCTTCATCTCCATAATCAAAAAGATCGTCTTTAATCTGAAAAGCCATACCCACCTTTTCCCCGAACAAACGCATCTTTTCCACTTCTGCCGGCTCGCTGGTTACTGAAGCTGCACCACTGGCACAGGCTGAGGCAATCAGCGAAGCTGTTTTCTGCCTTATAATCTCATAATACACATCTTCCTCAATATCCAGCCTGCGTGCTTTTTCAATCTGCAGCAATTCCCCCTCACTCATTTCCTTCACAGCAGCAGACAATATGTTCAGCAAATCATAATGCCCGTGCTCCAGTGCAAGCAACAAGCCTCTTGACAACAGATAGTCTCCTACCAGTACCGCTATTTTGTTTTTCCAAAGAGCGTTTATAGAAAAAAAACCTCTGCGCATATGCGCATCATCCACCACGTCATCATGTACCAGCGTGGCTGTATGCAACAGCTCCACAAGGGAGGCCGCCACATATGTTTTTTCTGAAATATTCCCAATCAACCTGGCACTCAGCAAGACAAACATTGGACGCATCTGCTTGCCCTTTCGCTGAACGATATAGTAGGTGATCCTATCCAGCAGCGGCACGCGGCTTTTCATAGCCTCCCTGAACCTGCGCTCAAAAACCTCCAGCTCTTTCTCAACCGGGGCCTTTATTTTACTCAGTGACTCGGGCACTTATTTTTTTAAAAGTTTGCTGCAAGTTAAATATTTTTAATCCCTCTCATGACAAAGGAAACCATTGGCATTGCTCTGCAGAAAAAAGAAAACATCTTTATTCCCGGCAAACACGGCAAACCCATTGTTGCCGACATCACCTGGCCGGTAAGCTCCGCTCCCCTGCCGGTTGTTATTTTCTGTCATGGATTCAAAGGATTTAAAGACTGGGGGTATTTTAATCTTGCTGCGGAAGCCTTTGCCCGCAGCGGAATTATGTTCGTGAAATTCAATTTCTCTCATAACGGCACCTCTCCGGAAAACCCGCTGGAATTTGTTGACCTGGATGCTTTCGCCAACAACAATCTGAGCATTGAACTGGATGATCTGGGCCGTGTGATTGACTATGTGGAGCAGGCGCACAATCTGAAACCAGCACCGGCCGACACCAGTCGCATCTTTCTTGCAGGTCATAGCCGCGGAGGCAGCGTTGCCATTCTGAAAGCTGCCGAGGATGGTCGCATCAAAAAACTGGTTACCTGGTCGGCCGTTAGTGATTTTGAAAAAAACTGGAGCCCTGATTTGGTAGAGCACTGGAAAACAACAGGAGTCCTCTACGTGCCCAATGTCCGCACCGGTCAACAGATGCCTTTACATTATCAACTCTATACGGATTATATTACTCACCGCTCACGGCTGCGTGTGCTTTCGGCCGCTGCAAAAATTCATATTCCCTTCCTGATCATCCATGGCACGCAGGATGAAACCGTTCCATTTCAGGATGCTGAGGAATTACATAAGGCATGCCCTACGGCAAAGCTGCTGCCCATAGAGGGCGCTGACCATGTTTTCGGAGGCAAGCACCCCTGGAAGTCTGACACACTCCCTGCACCGGCCAGACAGGTTATACTGGCATCTGCAGATTTCCTGAATGCACCCTGTTAAAATAAAAACGCTAGTTGCCCTTAGGGTCGCAATTCCTTTTTCTTGTGCAGATAGGGCACGAGAAATCCGATGCCCGCTCCCGTCACGTAACCGGCCAGAATATCGGTAGGATAATGTTTTCCGGCTAAGTAGCGCAGCATGCCCACAATCGCTGGCAACAGTGCGGCCGAGGTCCATACCAAAGGCTTCAGGCGGGAATCAGGGTTCAAGTCGCAATACACTCTGGCCATAAAAAAAGATGCGCTGGCCGTAAGGGAAGTATGACCGGAAAAGAAAGACTTGCGCGCATCCTTCTCAGTTCTTTTATCCATGGCCACAGCCGGATTATATGCAAAAGGCCGGTAACGCTTTGTAAGCACCTTCACTATGTTGGTGACTCCCATGGTCATCAACAGGGTTTCGGCATACATCAGGCTCACATATTTTTCTCTACGCACGTTCTTATTTATAAACAGCAATGCTGGCATGGCAATTCCTGTATAAAGAAACACATCGCTGGCTATGGCCGCAGGGGGCGACCAGCGTTGTGTGGCATGCCGGTCAATCACCCAGATATCCTGCTTGTCCAACGCCTGCACCTGTTCAGGTGTGGGCTTGCTGGCCTTCATGCCGATAACAAACGATGCCGTAGCAGTGCCCAGGCCTACTGCGCCCAGAGGAATGTCAGTCTGATACTGCAGGCGATAAACATCCTGCGGGAAAGCACATAAAGGAAACATGCCCGCACAGACCCACAGTGCAGGTGCCAGCATTCTCAGCAAAAAAATGGATCGCTTATTCAATGGTCGCTTGAATGCCGCGGTCAGTCAAACCTTCTTTCATTGGACGCAACATTTCATATGGCCCTTCCTTTGCCACAGCCTTTCCCTTATAGTGTACCAGAAGCGTAACCTGCTCAGCCTGTATTTCCGTATGACCGCAAATCTCTATCAGAGCCTGAATGACCCAGTCAAAAGTATTCACATCATCATTGTACACTACCAGATACCGGACATCTACCAACTCATCAACTGTGCCGGTGTGCACATCAGTATATTTCTGAACGGATTCTTGTGTCATCATGATAATCAGGATTGCTGCTAAGATACAAAATTAGGTAACAGCAGGGAACTGCTCACTTCAGCAAATCCAGAAATTGTTGCTCGGAAATAATGTGCACCGTACCCAGCTTTTTGGCTTTTTCCAGCTTACTGCCCGGCTCAGCGCCCACAACCAGATAATTTAATTTGGCATTCACGGAGCCGGCCACTTTTCCACCGTTGGCTTCCACAAGAGATTCGGCCTCCGAACGGGAAAAATGTTCCAGTGTGCCGGTAAACAAAAAGGTTTTGCCGGCCAGTTTGCCTGACAGGTGTGCCGTACTCTTCTCAGACTTGAGATTTACTCCCAGCCGTTCCAGTTCATGCAGCATCCGGATGTTGTCTGGGTTGTGAAAAAAATCGGCAAGCGAAGCAGCCACCTTCGGTCCTATGTCTTCCAGTTGTTCAAACTGTTCAACAGTCCAATCCTTAAATTCCAGCAAATGTTCAACGGCCTGCATCAGGGTTTTTGCTGTTGCCTCCCCGACATATCGGATGCCCAGTCCGTAAATAAGGCGGTTAAGTGGCCGATTTTTCGATTCTTCAATGGCTCTTTTAAGGTTATTGACTGATTTTTCCCGGAAGCCGGGCATTTGCAAAATCTTCTCATAATCCAGCCGGTAAATGTCCGGAATGCTTTTCAGCAGGCCGGCATCATAGAATTTCAGCACCAGCGAGGGCCCCAGACCGCGAATATCCATAGCACTTGCAGACACAAAATGGATAATTCTTCCGGTTACCTGAGCCGGACAAGAAGCATTGACGCAGCGCACTACGGTTTCATCAGGAAGTTTTACCACAGGGGAACCACACGAAGGACAATGCTTCGGGAAATGCACTATTTTTTCGCTCCCGGTGCGTTTCTCGGGCAGGGCATGCACAATATAAGGGATAACATCTCCTGCCCGTTCAATAAGCACATGATCTCCTATACGGATATCTTTTTCTCTCAATATTTCTTCATTGAACAGCGACACATTGGAGATGGTAACTCCGGCCAGAAACACAGGCTCCACCTGAGCTACCGGAGTAATGGCTCCTGTACGTCCTACGCTGAAAAAGATATTGTTTACCCGGGTGACAGCCTGCCGTGCCTTGAATTTATAGGCCATCGCCCAGCGCGGATGATGCGAAGTGGCTCCAGCCTTTTCCTGCAGCCTGAAAGCATTCACCTTCACTACCATGCCGTCAATTTCGTAAGGGAAGTCATCTCGTTTAGTCTGCCATTCCTCACAATATCTGGCTACTTCTTGTATGTTGGCACAAATCTTTTTCACAGGATAGGGGGACTTAAAACCCAGCTTATATAGCAGCTCCAGAGCATTGCTGTGGGTTTTTATTTTATGGATGAGTACGCTTTTGCCTTCCTTATCAGTAGCATAGGCCAGGTGATACATAAATGCTTCCAGCCCCCGTCCTGCAACTTCCCGGGCGTCCTGCATGCGTAACGCTCCGGAAGCGGTATTGCGCGGGTTAATAAACACAGGGAGACCTTCTTCCAGACGTTTTTGATTGATTTGGTTGAAATGCTCTTTGCTGATGATGACTTCCCCGCGCAACTCTGCAGTGTAAATGCCGTAACTGGAAAATTTTGCTGAAAGGGGAAGCGAACGTAACACCTTGATGTTATTGGTAATTTCTTCTCCCACTGCACCATCGCCCCGTGTTGCAGCACGCTTGAGCAAATCATTTTCATAAATGACGGCAATACTGGCCCCGTCAAACTTGGGCTCCACACAATATTCCACCTGCTGCACACCTGTCAGTTCTTTTACTCTCCGGTCGAATTCAATCAGATCTGCTTCATCATAAGAGTTATCCAAAGAAAGCATGGGCACCAGATGGCTTACCTGAGGAAATTCTTTGGTAAGACCATAAGCCACGCGCTGCGTAGGTGAGTCCGGAGTGACTAAATCAGGATGCTGCTGTTCGGTTTGTTTCAGCAGCTTAAACAACTGGTCATACTCAAAATCGCTGATTGCCGGATCCGAAAGAACATAATATCTCCAATCATGAAAATGAATGATCTCCCGCAGGTCAGCAGCCAGCCTTGCTGCTTCTTGCCTGCCTTCGGGCACTGCCATCCGCTGCAGAAGCTGACGGGTGCGTTGTATCAGGTGACGTTGCTGCGATTCTGTGTACATGCCTTACTGTAACAGCCTGTCAATAGCATCAGCCAGCAGGCGATCTTTTTCGGTTATGCGACCTCCGGCATCATGTGTGCTCAGGCGTATTTCCACTTTATTCCATTCATTGCTCCAATAAGGATGATGATTGTGTTTTTCTGCCAGAAGGGCTACCCGTGTCATAAACGCAAAGGCTTCGCTGAAGTCGGCAAACTCAAAAGTTCTGACCATCTGATTGTTTTGCTCTTTCCACATGGTTTTTATTTTAATGATGCATTTAACTACACGGAGTTGGCAGGGCTGCAGCTATTTGAAATTCCAGTCAAAAGTATCCAGCTCCTGCAGAGAGAACTTCAGCAGGTCAATGCCGCCCCGTATGTCATTTTTATGAGCCATTTCAATTACCTGATGTATATGTCGGGTAGGGATGGAAATACAACCGGCAATAGCTCCTCTGGGGCTCATGCGTTGGATACCGGCAGTGTCGGTTCCGCCACCGATGAGAATTTCAGGTTGCCAGGGTATTTTATGCCTGCGTGCGGTTGCTTTCATAAATTCCACCATGCGGGCATCTGCAATAGCCGAACTATCCATTACCTTTATGGCCACTCCTTTTCCTAATCGGGTTACCATTTCCTCGGGCTTAGCTCCCGGCACATCATAGGCAATCGTGGTATCAAGCCCGAATCCGAAATCTGGTTCTATATGGTGCGCAGCAACCTGTGCGCCCCGGATACCTACTTCCTCCTGTACGGTGAACACCGCATAAATATCACAGGCAGGCTTTTTTATCTCCCGCAGCGCTTCAATTAAAATAAACACCGAAACACGGTTATCCAGTGATTTGCAGTTGACACAATCACCCATTTCAATAAGCGTGCGTTCACGGGTGACCGGATTACCCACTTCCACATATTTCTCCACTTCTTTCTTGGGCAGCCCCAGATCTATGAAGTAGTCGGTCAGCTCCGGGCTTTTTTTCCGCTCCTCTGGCGTCATCACATGAATGGGCTTGGAGCCCATTACTCCGATAAGGTCTTTTTTGCCATGCACGATTACCCGCTGAGCCGTGAGGGTTTTAGGATCAAATCCTCCCAGCGTGGTAAAGCGCAGAAATCCGTTGTCATCAATATGATTGACTATGAACCCGATTTCATCCATGTGGGCAGCCACCATGGCTTTTTTATGGCTCTTACCTTTCTTCAGTGCAATCACGTTGCCCATATTGTCCACGGAGACATCATCCACAAGTTTTTTCACTTCGCGCAACACAATTTTCCGGATGCGCTCTTCGTAGCCGGGAGCACCGGCTGTTTCACAGATTTCAGCAAGCAGTTTCACATTGATAGCCATAAGCAGATGCGGTGTTTGTGCGAAAGATACATATTCCGCTCCAATAGGTTTCCTGCAACCTTCGGGAAAGAGAAGGAATAAGTTAGCGACAAGCCGGAATTTAAAATAATTTTACGGATGAATAACCGATGCCCGTAATTCTTGTTACTACCTCGTCTTTTTCGCTGAAAAACGAGGGGCTTATTTTAAATCCCTACAAGCGAAAGCTAACAGAGCGTGAACTTATCACGCTGGTGGAGCAACATCAGCCTGAAGCACTGATTGCCGGGGTTGAGCCTATCACCGAAAGTGTTTTTGAGTGTGCTAAGAAGCTAAAGATCATTGCCAGGGTGGGTGCTGGACTAGATAACGTAGACCTGCATGCAGCCCAACGATGGGGCATCAAAGTAATCAGCACTCCGGATGCGGTGACCGCTCCGGTAGCCGAGCTCACGGTGGGATTGATGTTAGCTGCGCTGCGGGGCATTGCTTTGTCTGACCGCAAAATGCGGCAGGGTGTTTGGGAGAGACCTCAGGGAAGGTTGTTGCAGGGTAAACAAGTCGGCATTGCCGGAGCCGGCCGCATTGGCAGTGCCACAGCGCGCCTGTGTCAGGGTTTCGGGGCTCGCATAGTTTTTTTTGACCCATTCCGCAGCTCGGAAGCATATTCCTTTTCTCCCAGTCTGGCCGAGCTGGCTGCCTCCAGCGACATTCTCTCCCTGCACATGCCCTATTCGGCCGATACCCATCACATCATTGACAGGCACCTGCTTGAAGTAATGAAACCGGAAGCAATTCTTATAAATGCCTCACGGGGCGGGCTGGTGGATGAAGACGCTCTTGTTGACGCCCTTTCCACCGGCAGGCTGGCCGCGGCAGCGCTGGATTGTTTTGAGCAGGAACCTTACAACGGCAAACTTTTACAACTGGATAACGTTATCCTTACGGCTCATATCGGTAGTTATGCCCGCGAGGCTCGCATAAAAATGGAACAGGAAGCGCTCCACGCTGTATTGTCTTACTTTAACCTTGACACATGAATTAACTATACACCATGAAGCAAAAAGCGGTCGTCTTTGGAGGTAGCGGATTTATAGGCTCCCACGTCAGCGATGCACTGGCCGAAAGGGGGTTTGAAGTAACCATATTTGACAAACGCCCCTCCCCCTATCTGCGGGAAGGTCAACACATGATGGTTGGAGATATCCTTAATGAGGCTCAGGTAGAGGAAGCTATAACTGGGCAGGATTATGTGTTTCACTTTGCCGGCATCTCCGACATTGATGAGGCTTCCCAACGCCCTGTGGATACCGTTAAGCTAAACGTGCTGGCCACGGTATACATGCTGGAGGCTGCCCGCAAACATCATATCAAACGCTTCTTTTTTGCCAGCTCCTCCTATGTATACAGCAACGCAGGTGGTTTTTACAAAAATTCCAAACAGGCCTGTGAGCTATTTATTGAAACTTATCAAAAGCAATACGGGCTCAACTTCACCATTCTGCGCTACGGTTCACTGTATGGGACCCGCTCCGACCATCATAACAGCATCTACCGGATTATTTACCACGCTTTGAAAGACAAAAAGATCGTTTACCACGGAACCGGGGAAGAGTACCGTGCCTACATTCACGTGAAAGATGCCGCTAAGCTGACAGTGGATACGCTGGATGAACAATATGCCAATGAATATCTTGAACTCACCGGCAACTATCCGATGAAATACAGCAATCTGCTGGAGATGATCCGGGAAATGCTCAACAACGAAGTGGAGATAGAATACCGCGAAAACCGCTCCGATACGCATTACCGGATGACCCCCTATAATTTTCAGCCGCGTGTAGCAAAAAAACTTACCAATAATCCGCAGATCGATATGGGGCAGGGTATTCTGGAGTTGATGGGCGACATTTATCATTACCTCTACGAAAGCAAAGAACTGTGACCGCATATCAGCGCCTGTCCTACATCCTTGATGCAGATATACCGGTTTACGGCAATGGCACACGGCCCGGCTTCAGCCGCATCAACGACATGCGTAAAGGCGCTACGGCCAACAAAACCGCACTTACACTGGACAGCCACATGGGGACACACATTGACTTTCCTCTGCATTTCCTGGCTGACGGCCGGGGAGGCGAGGACTATCAGGCCCATGAACTTGTCTTTCAGCATGCTTTGCTAGTTGAAGTGCCAACGGAAGGCGGGCTTATCCAAAACAATGCCCTGCAAAACATTCCGCAGGATGTTCATCTTGACCTGCTTCTCATCAAAACCGGCTTCTGCTACAAAAGACACACAGACGATTACTGGCAAAACAATCCCGGGTTTGCTTCCGAAACAGCTGCATATCTGCAGGAAAAATTCCCCTCTTTGCGTGCCATAGGTTTTGACAGCATCTCGCTGTCATCGTTTCTCCATCGCGAGGAAGGCCGCATAGCCCACCGCGCATTTCTATCACGCAACATACTGATCATTGAAGACATGGACCTGCGCAACGTGACTCCTCACACCCGTTTTGAAAAAATAATGGTTGCCCCGCTGCTTTTTTCTGCATGTGATGGTGCACCGTGCTATGTTCTTGCAGAAATACGTACATCATGAAGCAGGCATTGTTTTTTGACTTTGATGGAGTGGTGCTGGACAGTGTCAATGTGAAAACGGAAGCCTTTTATGAAATGTATCTGCCCTATGGAGAGGATATCGCTCTGCAGGCTAAGGCCTATCACCTGCATCATGGCGGCATATCGCGGTTTGAAAAATTCAGGTATTTTGAAGAATCGCTGCTTCATCGTAAAGTCAGCGAACAGGATTTGCAGAAGCTGGGAACCCGTTTCTCGGAGCTGGTTTTTGAAAAAGTCCTGCATGCGCCTTTCATCGAGGGGTTTCCTCAATTTATTGAAGCCTGCCATCAGCATTACGACTGCTATGTGGTTTCGGGCACTCCCGAAAGTGAGTTAAGACTGATTACCGACAAACGCCAGCTGCATCGCTACTTTAAAGGCATTTACGGTAGCCCGGCAAAAAAGACAGACATTCTTGCTTCCCTCATCGCCCAGCATGGCTATGACGTGCAACAGTGCTACTACTTCGGAGATGCCATGACCGATCTGGAGGCGGCCAAAGCGCACCATATCCGTTTTATTCTGGTCCGATCATCTGACAATCGCTATCTGGAGGCGTTAAGTGATAAAGCGATAGATAGCTTTTCAGACCTGAAACTTCATCCTTCCGGTTTTCTGAATGTATAAAACCAACCGGCCCCTACAAGCACCAGCAGCAGAATGCCGGATGCTAGTGAAACTTTCTCCCCTAACTCATAGCTTTTAGGCTTAAAGACAAACTCAATAGTATGCCGACCCGGAGGAATGTACATGCCGCGCAACACATAATTCACGCGCACATAAGGCACCTCTTTGCCATCTATGTAGGCATACCAGCCTTTATGGTCATTATAGTATATTTCCGAAAAAACCGCGAACTGCCCGGATGACGCTTCGGAAACATACGTGAGCCGGTCCGGATCATAGGAGGTCAGCCGGATAACGGCTGCTGAGTCATAGGTTATCCGAAGGTTTCCGGCCCTTTCCTGAAAGCGTGCATTTACTACGGCAGTTGCCGCGGGATCAAAAGAAGACAATGCCCGCATTTCCTCATCCGCATCAGGCACAATTTTTATTTCTTTTACAAACCACGCATTCCCCAAGGCATGGGGGTTGACCCGCACCGACTGATCCTGCGTAATAATGTATTTAGTATTCAACATATTCAGCACCGGGATATATTCATTTGTGAATCCTTTGCTGAGGTTATAAATGTTGGGAAGTATCTGCTCTTCAATCAGTTCCTGATATCTTCTGAGTTTGGCTGCGTGATAGCCTCCGATGGATTTATGAAATCTGGATGCCTCCGCACTCCGAAAAGGATCACCGCTGCTGAGGTCAAGCACACGATAGTAGGTTGTGTCCTGCAGAATCATCCGGTCAGCCTGGGAAGGGCTGAAATAACGGTTATACTCCTGCCGGCTGATATAGTCATCTGCATTCAGGTAGCGGTGTGACACCCACCACTGATCGGCCAGAATCAAAGAACCTAAAAGGACCATGGTTTGCCAGGTTTTGAATTTTTCGGTAGCCCACAGAAAAATGGCTCCCGCTGCCAATGTCAGAAACACCAGCGAGCGAAAAGCATCATTGCGCATCAGCGCAATGCGATCTTTAATCAGTGCATCAACGGGCCAGCCGTTTTCACGCAGACGGGCATCAATAGGGCCGCTGAAATCAAAGAAAACCGGAGCAAAAACGATAAGCAGCAACAACAGACCCCCCAGGCTGCCGGCGCCAAACTTCAGCGCACGCAGCACCTCACTGCGCTCAAAGCTGCCGGATACCAGACGTGCCAGCGCTATCCCTCCGGTAAGTACCACGATACTGTTTGTTACTGACAGGATCATGGATGGGGTTCTGAATTTGTTATACAAGGGCACATAGTCAAAAAAAAGCTGGCTTAAAAACATGAAGTTTTTCCCCCAGCTAAGCATCAATGTAAGCAGGGCTGCGGCAAGAAACATCCATCGCAACAGAGGCTCCTTTATGAGAAACATGCCAAACAGAAAAAGAAAAACCATGATAATACCAAAATAGGTTGGCCCTGCAGTGAAAGGCTGGTCTCCCCAGTAAGTCGGAATGGCTGCCAGATTCCTTTTCGGCACACCTCTTCTGGCCAGGTTGGAGTCATCGCCCAAAGGCTCACTGGAAGCACCTCCCATGAAATACGGGACAATCAGCGTGAAACTCTCGGCAACACCATAACTCCAGGAAAAAGCATAGTCTTTATCCAGACCCCCGCGGGGAGTTTCTTGACGTTTGGAAGTCAGCTCCGACTCATCACCCCGGATGGTTTCCCGGGCATATTCCCGAGTGGTGAGTATCTGGGTAAGATTGCTGGATATAGCCAGTAAGATAGCTCCAACAAGGAGCCCGGAAGACTTTAGCGTAACCGCCCAGCTTCCCTGCGTGATGTTTCTGATAAACAAAAACACCACAAACACGCCCGCTACAAGCAAGGTGTAGTAGGTAATCTGAGGATGATTAAAGCGAATTTGCAGGCCAAGACAGAAAGCAAGCAGGGAAGCTCCGGCTATCATGCGTCCGTTGAATGCAGTGATCACCGCAGCCAGGCATGGCGCAATCAGGGCAATAGCCCGCACTTTGGTAATATGTCCGGCATCTATGCTGATAATGTTAAAGGAAGCAAGGGCAAAGCCAAAGGCCGCAATGACAGAAACCCAGATATTAGCTGTGAGCACGTACAAGGCTATATACGTGCCGGCAAGCAACAGAAACATCAGGTGCACCTCCTCAATAAACAGCCAGCGGATTGCCTGCAGAATTACAGTGAACACATTTTTAGGATAGCCCACGCGAATCTGATAGGCCGGCATTCCGCTGAACATAGCGTTTGTCCATAGCCGCTCTCTGCCATCCATTTCCAGATATTTATTCAGCTCGCCCTGCATGCAGTAGGCCTGAATCATATCATGTTGAGCCATCTTTTTGCCTTCCACCAGCGGCCAGAAATACAGATAGGAAAAAGCCGCAAATCCCAGAATTACCAACAGGTGGTGAAGGAGCGTGCGTTTCATACTCGGTTTTTTAACGGATTAAGAAAGATTACGAAGATACCAATTGTATTCAGCAGCATACATAAGTACTTTCCTGTCTAATGCAACTTACACGTTCCAACAAACTATCAATAAATCATACGGTCATAAAAACCCGGCTAAGTGTATATTTAAGCATCTGTGCATATGCATCTGCTTAAAGGAATTCTGCGCTTTTTCCCCATTCAATTGCTTATCCTGCACCTGAAAACCCATCAGATTTTTATTTTGCTGTGGGCATTATTATTCCTGATTATCACCAACAATCTGGGCATCTCCTACGGTATACCCTATCTGCTGCTTGACCCAGAATATTTGGGGGAAGTGGGGTTTATCAGCTTTGCCATTTTAGGCGCTGCTTTCGGAGGTTTTGTGATGACATGGAATATTGCTATCTATATTCTGGATGCTTATCGTTTTCCGTTTCTGGCCACATTCAACCATCCTTTTGCTCTTTTTTGTCTGAATAATTCTTTGCTGCCCGGGGTTTTTCTTATCGCTTATTTCTGGATAATGATCCGCTTTCAACTACGGCAGGAATTTATGTTGGGTGAAAGTATTGTATATGACGTTTCCGGCTTTATCAGCGGTCTGCTCATTATCATTTTCCTGGCTGCATTTTATTTCACCAACACAAATAAAAATCTCTACCGGATGTTCGGTGTGCGCATCAGACCTCCGGCCAGAATAACCCGTAGAATGCGGATGCGACAGAACTTCATGTGGGAACAATTTCGCACCAAAGAACATGAGTTCCCGGTAGAATATTATCTGACCGCTCGGCTGCGCATCAGACGTATCCGCGGGGTAGACCATTATGATGAAAAAATGATTCATTCTGTCCTCCGGCAAAACCACTTTAATGCCCTGATGATTGAACTGGCCACCCTGGCCACCCTCATCGGCCTGGGCTTCCTGATTGATTACGAAATATTCAACATTCCGGCCGGAGCCAGTGCGCTGCTCTTTTTGGCTATACTCGTTTCATTTTCCGGCATCATCAGCTTTTGGGGTAAAGGCTGGAAAAACACGCTGATGATTGGCTTGTTTATCGCACTGGATATGTTTTATCGTTTAGGCGGTTTCAGCTACGACAACCGAGCCTACGGACTAAACTATGATACTGCCAGAAGCGAATACAGCTTAAGCAAATTGAAAGAAATCGGCTCTCCCGAAAATATGGAGGAAGATAAGCAGCTGACCCTGTCTATTCTGGAAAACTGGAAAAAGAAAACCGGACAGGAACGCCCCAAAATGGTGCTGATAGCCGTCAGCGGTGGTGGCCTCAGCGCTGCCTATTTCTCCACCCATGTGTTGCAAACGGCCGACAGCATGCTGCAAGGTAAACTGCTCAAACATACAGCCATGATTACTGGCTCTTCAGGCGGCATGTTCGGGGCATCCTATCTGCGCGAACTGTATCTGCGTCAGCAATTGGGCGAAATACCTTCCATCTATAACCCCGAGTATGCGGAAAATATGGGTAAGGATATACTTAATTCAGTGTGTTTCACAATTGTGGTGAATGACATCTTTTTCCCCTGGCAGGAATTCTCTCTTGGCAAGTATACCTATCGCAAAGACCGCGGCTATGCCATGGAAAAGCAACTGAACCAGAATACCGGCTTCGTATTAAATAAACCGCTACGCGATTATCGCCAGTATGAGCAGGACGCCACCATACCGTTACTTATTTTTTCGCCTACCATTATCAATGATGAAAGAAAACTTTACATATCTGCCCAACCCGTATCTTATCTGATGCGTCCCGCTATCCGCAGCGCACAACCCGGATTCATGGATATTGACGGAGTGGATTTCATGCGCTTGTTTGAACATCAGGATGCCGACAATCTGTTGCTCACAACAGCCATCCGCATGAATGGTACCTACCCCTACATTCTACCCAATGTCACGATGCCTACCAGCCCGGTTATCAAGGTGATGGATGCCGGGTTTCGGGATAACTACGGGTTGGAAACTGCTCTCCGTTTTATTTATGTATTCCGGGATTGGATTTATGCAAACACCAGCGGAGTTGTACTGGTTGCTGTACGCAACTTCCGTCTGGAAACAGAAATAGAAGCCTACCACCGTGAATCCTTTGTGGACAGAGTAGTCAATCCAATTGCTAATCTGTATGAAAATCTCGGAGAGATGCACGACTATAACCACGCTTACCTGATTAATTACGCTAATGAATGGCTTCAGGGCAAACTGGATGTCGTGTATTTTGAATACATCCCTGCCGGAAAAGACCGGGAAACATCCATGAGCCTGCATCTTACTTCACGAGAAAAAGTGGAAATAAGACAAAACATCAGTCTGCCCCATATCCGGCAGAGTATTGATCGCCTGCAACAGCTACTGCAAAAAGATTCTCCCTGATGTATCCTCACTTATGGATATGCTTCAGCGACACCACATTTTCAATATGGCTGGTTTGGGGAAACATGTCCACAGGCTGTATGTCAGTAATGGCGTACAGGTCTGACAACGCTGCCACATCCCGCGCCTGTGTAGCCGGATTACAGCTCACATACACCAGCTTTTCTACCTGCAGTTCCCGAAGGGTCTTTATGATACGGGGATGCAGACCCGCCCGGGGAGGGTCAATAAACAGCACATCAGGATGCCCGTGTGTCTGTACAAACTCTGCGGACAACAGTCCGGCTACGTCTGCAGCATAAAAGGCACAGTTGCTGATCGCATTCACTGCAGCATTATGGCGCGCTTCGCCCACGGCCTCCGGCAATTGTTCTATACCAATCACCCTGTTGCAGTATGGAGCAACGAAAAGGGAGATAGCTCCGATGCCGCTATACAGATCATATACCAGCTCTCTGCCTGTAAGACCGGCAAACCGCAAAGCATGCTCAAAGAGTTTTAATGCCTGCTCTACGTTGACCTGAAAGAACGACTTGGGCCCTATGTGAAAAGTGAGCTGCCCCAACTTTTCGCATATATAGGGATTACCATGATACAGGACGAGCTCACAATCAGAAAGGTCATCATTGGCTTTTGTATTTACTGTATAATACAAAGAGGTAATTTGAGGAAACGTGTTCCCGAGAAAATCCATAACTTTTTCAATTGCCGGCCTATCATTACGAAAAAAACTAACGATAACCATCAGCTCATCGGTAGCAGAGGTACGTATAATCAGGTTGCGTAGAAATCCCTCCTGTTTGCGAATGTTAAAAAACGGCATATGCTGCTGCAAGGCGAAGTTGCGAAGTGCAAGCCGGATAGCATTGGAGGGCTCTTTTTGCAGATAACATTGCCTGATATCTATCACCTTATCAAAGTGACCGGCCTTATGAAAACCCAGAGCCGAAGAAAACGGGATACCCAGACGTAATTCTTCTTCGGTAAGCCAACCCTTGTCGGAAAAGGTAAACTCCAGTTTGTTGCGGTAGTGCGTTGTGCGGCTACATGCAAGCACAGGAGGCACAGATGGTAATGTGAGCTTGCCAATATGTTGGAAGGCGTCTATTACCAACTGCTTCTTAAACTCCAGCTGGCTGTCATAGGCGACATGCTGCCAGACACATCCCCCGCACACTCCGAAGTGCGTGCAGAAGGGTTTCTGTCTTTTTGGGGAGGTGAGCAGCCACGCCTCCGGACGGGCAAAGCCATAATGTTTCTTCTTCCGGTATATACGGGCATCCACAACCTCTCCCGGCAAGGCATCGTCTACAAACACCACTTTCCCGTTGTGGCGGGCAACGCCTCTTCCATGCACTTCAACCCCCTTGATTTCAAGATTCTTAAGCAGCATCCTAATAGCTATTCGTTAGGTTCAAATATCATAGATTTGTTTTAATGAAAAACAGCACCCCGTGTGCTATGGTTGTAAAAATACCGGTTCAAACAATCTTGCCTTGTTTTTCGTAAAAAAACGCAGTTAATAGTGGAGATTCACATTGAATCCATTAACGACATTCTGCACCTCCATATACGCGGAGAGCTTGATGCCAACTCATCCATAGAACTGGATGAGGTGCTCAAGAATGCAATTGCACAGCGCACCATCAAAATCATGGTGAACTGTCGTGAATTGCGTTACATCTCTTCAGCGGGCATGGGCGTTTTTCTGTCTCATCTGGATGACATCAGAAATCTGGGAGGCAGATTTGTTTTTTACAACATGTCAGTGGGGGTCTTCAGCACTTTTGAACTCCTGGGGCTCCACAACATGATTGATATCGTGAATGAAGAGATAGAGGCTCAGAAGAAATTTGATGAAAGTTAACCTGACAACCGTTTGCTCTCCGCGTGCACAGGAAGAAATACGTGCCTTTCTAAACCGTTATTTTAAAAACACCAGCCTGGGTGAATCCGAAATAAATCAGATCATTCTCGCCATAGACGAAGCTATTGCCAACGCCATTATTCACGGCAACAACTCGGATTCTTCCAAAACCATTACTATGGATATTGATTTCACCGAAAAACGTATTGTCATTGAAATCGGAGACATAGGCTTGTTTGATGATGCGCTCCGCAAGGAAAAAGTAGAAAAAGACATCAAAGACATCATAAAGGAAAAACAAAAGGGGGGATTAGGCCTCAAACTCATCTATTCCATTATGGATATTGTGACCTTCTACACCAAAGACAACAAGAGCTATTGTATGATGGTCAAGCTGTTTTGATTACTCCTTGTCATCTTCATTGCTCCCATACCACTTCAGCATCGTTGTTGTACCATTCAGGTATTTTATCCCGATAGCGCTCTTCCACAACTGCTCGTCTTATCTTCATGCTTGGAGTCAGCGCATTATTTTCTACTGTCCATGCTTCTTTTACTACAACAATTTTTTTTAATCTTTCATGCGACTCCAGAGATGCATTAACCTCTTTCAGAGTGGAGCAAAGACTTGCCTCCACCATCTGGCCAGCTTGTTTGCGTCCGCCTTCGGACAACACCGCCAGAGCAATCGGCTGGGGCAACCCTGAACCTATTACACATACCTGCTCAATGAGCTGATTCTTTAGCACATGCATTTCAATAGGCGCAGGGGCTACGTACTTGCCCTTTTCGGTTTTAAAAATTTCTTTAATTCTTCCGGTTATTTTTACAAAACCTTCCGGATCTACAACAGCCGTATCTCCGGTATGCAACCATCCGTCTTTCAGCACCTGAGCCGTTAGTTCGGGTTCCTTATAGTAGCCTGCCATGGTAGCTTCGGATTTCACAAGCAGTTCACCATGTTCGGTGACTTTTACTTCCACCCCCGGCAAGGGTTGACCGGCATAGCCGAACTTTACCTTGTCGCTCCGTGTAAGATGCGAGTACGCACAATTTTCCGTCATTGCATATACCTCCAGAATGCGGATACCCAGCCGGTCATACCAGTTTAATATCGAAACAGGAATGGGCGCAGCTCCGCTATAGAAATACAAGGTCTTATCCAGTCCCAGTTGCTTTTTTATTTTTTTCCTGACAAGTGCACCAATCAAAGGTATAGCCAGAAGACGGTCCAACTTGCGCTGGGGCAACTTTTCCAGAATGCCCATTTGGAATTTCACCCAGATGCGGGGAACTCCAAGAAATACTGTTGGTCTGGCATAACGAAGATTATCCAAAAATAAATCCAGCGATTCAGCAAAGTAAACTTCAGTGCCCAACCACAGGCTGTTGGCTTCAACAATCATGCGCTCGGCAATATGCGATAAAGGCAGGTAAGAAAACAAGCGGTGCCGCTGATTTCCCGGATTGATTACCGACAGGGCATTCTCTATGGCATAAGATAGGTTTTTGCAATACAGCATTACACCTTTCGGGTTTCCGGTAGTTCCAGAAGTGTACACTATGGTAAGCAGCTCATCCGCAGTTATCGGGTGATACTCCGGCAGCGGCTCTGTGTGTGCTAAAATATACTCCCATGTTACCCCCTCCTTCGGCCCGTAAAAGGGAAAAGAAATACAATGTACGTTTCCAGGAATACCTGGCTTCAAGGCGTTCCAGTCATCCAGCTTTCCGATAAAAAGCACTTTTGCCTCACTGTGCTCCAGAATGTAGCGCAGGGTTTTTGCCTGAATGTTGGGATACATCGGCACCGAAACATGTCCGCTGAACATTATAGCTAAATCAGCAAGTATCCAGTGCGCACAGTTTTTTGAAACAATTCCTATACGCGAACCTCTTGGCAGATTGAGCGAATGCAGATAAGCAGCCATTCGTTTCACTTCATCAGCTGCTTGCTGAAAAGTATACACATGCCAGCGGCCGGCAACAGGCTGGTGCAAATAACTGGCTTCCGGCATGCGGTTCACCTTATCCAGAAAGGCTTCCACCGGAGTTTTCATGAGCAAGGGATTTAAATTCTGAAGATACATATTTAATTTTATGGTTCAGCCATTTTTGGTAGGCTTCGCCTGAATACGACACAAAGAGGTTTTACCCCAGGCAGCATCTTTCAAAAACAGATGCGCTAACTTTGAACTGATGCCGGTAAATCTCGGTTTAACCCATTAAAATCATGCCCCATGCTTTACGTTTCAGAGCGTGCAAAAACGCAGATTGAAAAAATCCGAAACAAAGGAGAAGTTTCACCCGATCATTTTATACGTGTTTCGGTGGTAGCAGGCGGCTGTTCAGGTTTTACCTACAAGATGGATTTTGATACCCAGCTGAGGCCTGATGACCAGGTGTTTGAAGACAAAGGCATCAAGCTGGTTACTGACCCGAAAAGCTTTTTGTACCTGTACAATACTACCCTTGATTTTTCTGATGGCCTGGAAGGCAAGGGATTTCACTTCAACAACCCGAATGCCTCCCGTACCTGTGCCTGTGGCGAAAGCTTTGCCGTTTAGCCTGATTGTATATCCTTATTAACATCTGAAGAAGCGCTGGCAGCCGATGTATTACCGGCAGCAGGAGCTTCTGTATTTATATTTACGGAAGTCTGCTCTGCAGGGATACCCGGATGCTCCTTATTCTTGTCTGAAGCAGGAGCTTCTTCTACAATGCCTGTAAAAAACCAGCGTAGCAAGCCTGGGAAATAGAGGTTGTTGTATATGAGGATAACCAACCCCGAACAAAGTACAAGGCTTACCAGAACAACCGAATAGGCAAAATCACGAATGTATTCTCCGTCAGAAAGCCCCATCTGCAAAGGCAAAGACGCCAGAATAGCCGGAACAAGTCCTTTAGGCATCATGACTGACATTACCGAAAGATCAGTAAGCGGCATTTTGCTCCACACTGCGGCTCTCACCGACAGGGGGCGCAACAGCAGAATGAGCGCAACAGCCAGCGTGGCCAACGCATACAACTGAGGGATACCAAACCGGATGGATACTCCCAGATATACGAAGAAATAGGTTTGCAGAACGAAAGCGATTTCATCCAGAAATCCTTTTTCAATCGGAGCCGATTTTCGGTTATAAAACCATTTCTGCGGCAACACTCTCTTCAGTAGCTCTATATTACCCAGGGCAATACCGAAAGACAGGGCCGCAATGCCCCCATTCCATCCCAGGATGTCAGCAGTGCCCGATACCACAAAAAGTACAGCAAGATTTAAAATCGTGGAATTAGATGGTTGCGTGAGCCTTATCAATAGCACCCCCCATAGGACTGCTGCCAGCATACCCAGTAACAGAGCAAATAAAAATGACTGCCACAGGGCCGCAGCCATTGCTCCTGCAGAAAACACGCCTTCTTTCATGGCGCTAAGCAGAGTTATACCCAACACCAGACAGAGCACATCCGTCAATGCAGATTCCAAAAGCAGGATAGCCGACCCCTTCTGGTTCATTTTTATCTGGTTAATCATCGGGATAACCACAGCCGATGAAGTGCCCCCCAGAATAGCCCCGATGAAGGAGGCTTCCAGCCATCCGGAGGCGCCCCCCATATAGGCTAATCCCGAAATAATACCTGCGGTGAACAGAAAATTCATAAGGCCAAAGATCAGGGAAGGCCCTACGGCCTGCCCAAGCTCTTTCAGCTTCAGATTGATTCCGCTGACGAAGATGATGATGATAAGGGTAAGATTAGTAAATACCGGACCTATTTTACCGAAATGCTCCAGTTTCACCAGGTGCAGCACAGGGCCAATGAGAATACCTACCAGCGTCAGGAGGAGTGCGTTGGGAATACGGATTCTGTCAAATAGCTCATGCAGCACATGTGCCCCGATAATCAGTACACCCAGAAAGATTATAACAAGCGGGAGTTCCATATTATCATCCCGTTATTTATATTAAGCACGCTTAGTATGCTGCTCATAAAAGAGCGGAAAGTTGGCGGTTAATTTTTTCACTTCAGCGTGGATGCGGCTCTGGCGTTTGGTATCATCGGGATGCGAAATAATCTCGTCAATCCAGTCAGCAATGATGTACATTTCAGCCTCTTTCATGCCGCGTGTGGTGACGGCAGCCGTGCCCAGCCTGATACCGGAAGTAACCATGGGAGACCTATCATCAAAAGGCACCATGTTTTTATTTACCGTAATGCCCGCAGCTCCCAGAGCTGCCTCCGCCACCTTACCGGTTGTACCCTTTGAACGCAGGTCAATCAACATGAGATGATTGTCCGTGCCTCCGGAAATCACCTCATAGCCTTTTTCTACAAAAGCCCTTGCCAGAGTGTGTGCATTTTGCTTTACCTGTCGGATGTATGCCTTATAGCTATCGCTTAACGCTTCATAAAATGCTACAGCTTTAGCGGCAATGACATGTTCCAACGGTCCGCCCTGTGTGCCCGGAAAAACAGCTGAATCAATCACCGATGACATCATGCGTATTTCTCCTTTGGGACTTTTAATTCCCAGCGGATTTTCATAGTCTTTGCCAAGTAAAATGATGCCCCCGCGCGGGCCTCTCAGAGTTTTGTGCGTGGTGGATGTTACTACATGACAGTATTCCAGCGGATTGTTTAACATACCACAGGCAATAAGACCTGCGGGATGTGCAATGTCGGCCATCAACAGGGCGCCTACGCTATCGGCAATTTCCCTGAACCTGGCATAATCCCAATCGCGCGAATAGGCTGATGCTCCGCAGATAATCAGTTTGGGCTTTTCCCGTTCTGCGATTGCAGCTACCTCATCCATGCTGACACGTCCTGTTTGCCTGTCCACACCATAGAAAACCGCCTCATATAACTTACCGGAAAAGTTAACCGGTGAGCCATGGGTAAGGTGGCCTCCATGGGACAGATTAAATCCCATAATCTTATCACCCGGCTTCAACAGAGCTAGCATAACCGCTGCATTGGCCTGAGCTCCAGAATGCGGCTGCACATTGGCATATGCGGCTCCAAAAAGCTGCTTGACCCGATCAATGGCAAGTTGTTCAGCCTCATCAATAAATTCACAGCCTCCGTAATATCTTTTTCCGGGATAGCCTTCGGCATATTTGTTGGTTAATACAGACCCCATAGCTTCCATTACCTGCGCACTGACAAAATTCTCAGAAGCAATCAGCTCAATGCCGGTAAGCTGCCTGTTTTTTTCCTTCTCAATAATCTCAAATATGCGGGTATCCCTATTCATAACAAGGTTGCTCTTGGAAGCAGCAAAGGTAATTTACTCCTATCAATAAATACGTGAATTCTCCGGCAGCAGTGCTGTATTCTTTTGACAATTCTCCCTGAAAAATGGCTGAGAACCTCCCAACTAATCTTTTATTTTATGTTCTGATTAGCGTATCAGTGTTATCGCCCCGGATAGCACCCTCCCGGCCGGATCATGCAGTTTTAATATGAAATAATATGTGGCTGCCGGCAACGGCTTGCCGTTTTTCGATTCCCCTTTCCAATCATTTTTATAAGGACGTGCCTCATACACTACATTGCCCCACCGATTATAGATCTGCAGTTCATTTTCAGGATAGGAAGCCAATCCGTTGATTATCCAAATATCATTTACCCCGTCTCCGTTGGGAGAGAACACATCGTAGATAATGAGGCTATCGCAGTTTATTGTGCCTGTGGAATCCAGGGGAACTTCAATAGAGTCAATTATTGTAGTGCAGTTATACTGGTCTGTTACTGTTAAGGTGTATATACCTGCTAGCACGTTAGTTTGTGAAGGCCCAGAGGCTCCGTTGCTCCAGCTATAACGATAGGGCGGATGTCCGTTCAGCACCGTCACTTCTATGCGACCATCAGGTATATCCTGACAGGAAGCTGCAGTAGTGATCACTGAAGTGCGCAAACCCTCTTCATCCACCGTGCCCTGAGCCGTGCGCATGCAGCGTAACGTGTCGGTAACAGTGACCGCATAGATACCCGGAGCCAGGTTTGACACCGATGATGAGGTAGCCCCACTGCTCCAAAGATATGTATAAGGCGCAGTAGTGGCGTTTTGCAAAACTACCTCCAGCCGGCCATCTGCAGCCTGGGCACAGGAAGCACTGGTTGCCGCAATTTCCACCGAAAATTCTGAAACTGAGGTAAGCTGAATCGTAGTATCTCTGCTGCAACCTTGCGCATCGGTAACTGTAACTGTGTAACTACCCGGAAAAAGATCCTGAATACTTAAAACCGTATCCCCATTGCTCCATAAGGCAGAATAAGGAGGAGTGCCTCCGAATGGATTTAGTTTAATGCCACCATCATTACCGGAAGCACATAAAGCCTTTGTAATGCTGGCACTGAAATAGAGCGCAGAGGGAGCTTCCACTGTGGTCAGGGCAGTAGCTGAACAGCCACTAAAGTCGGTTACCGTTACTGAATAGGTGCCGGCAGGAATAGAGTCCAAACTCGCATTTGTACTTCCGTTGCTCCACGCATATTGATAGGGAGCTGATCCTCCGAAGACCATCGTGCTGATGGCTCCGTCATTTGCTCCGGCACAGGTGTTATCTGTCTTATTCAGGATAACGAAAATGCCAGGTGATACAACAGTGAAAGATGCCACTCTTTGGCATCCGTTGGCATCTGTTACTGTAAGCTCATACGTGCCTCCCTGTACACTGTTCAAATCCTCAGTAGAAGCTCCGTTATTCCAGGCATAGGAATAGGGTGGAACACCTCCTGATACCGTAACATCTACTGCGCCTCCGCTTGTACAGCCTGCAGCGGTGATTGTTGCGCTGATAGAGATAGCAGTGGGTTCGCTGACAACAAACTGACTTATCCCCCTGCAGTTTGCGCTGTCAGTCACCGAAACAGTGTAGCTCCCACTGGTGATGCCCGTCAGATCTTCTGTAGAATCTCCTGTTGACCAATTATAGCGGTAAGGGGGGGTGCCTCCGGTTACCGAGATGAGAACAGCGCCATCGGCAGAATCTTTGCAGGCCGGGCGAATGACAGTGTCAATGGTTACCGATGGTGCGTTTGCGGAGTTAACAATAACACTGGTAATTGCCGTACAAGGAGGCTCCGGGGCAACCAGTTCAATGTCATCCACCATGAAAGGAGGGTCGTCACCCCCGGAGTTATTATCATTCACCCAACGAAATCCAATTCTGAAGTTGGGAATACCCTCATAAGCCGGAGGGATGCTGATAACCGCCTGCCGGCAGGTATCTGTTCCTGCATATTGGGTAGGCAGGTCGGTCCACGTGACCCCTCCATCATTGCTGAGTCTAACCAAACCGTAATCGCGCCCCGGCTCCCCGGAAGAAATGTACCAAAAGCGCAATACCATATTTGTTTTTCCTACGGTGGAGATGTTGGATGAAGAAACAAATTTATCTGTGCTGTTATCATACAGAAAGGGGAAACCCAGGGAATATGTGCAACTGGGTCCCGAAATTGTACAAAAGAAAGCTGCACTATCACAGGCAATATGGAGATAATTTCCTCCCGAACCTGATGCGGGGCATATCGGACAGCCATTATCGCGATTATTATTGATGACCCAGCGATTGGGAGAATTTCCGTTGGGTCCCGGACCGGAAAGATTCAGCGTCCATCCGGCTCCACCGCCGGTAAAATCTTCACGCCAGAAAACAGCGTTTCCTCCACCGCCCGTTTCAGTAACCGTAACGAAATAAATATCCGGACACAATCCGGATGCGGTGGGTGTAGTATCCCCGGTGGACCATTGATACCCGAAAGGCGGTGTTCCCAGAGAAGGGATAGCTGTGGCGGTGCCATCACAACTGCCGCATGCAGACCCGCTTACAGATGTACTGACAGTAAAGCCTGGGCTCTGCACTACACTGATGGAGCCATTGGCTGTGCAGTTGTTAGCGTCCGTAATGGTGAGCGAGTAGGTGCCGGTAGCCAGTCCCGTAATTTCTGCGGTTGTGGCTCCATTAGACCACTGGTAGCTGAAAGGGGCCACTCCCGATTCAGGTGTAGCCAGAACAGTGGTGCCACAGGTGGTATTCCGTGATGTAAGGGTCACTGTTAAAGCCGGGGGTTCTTCCACGATTACTGAACCGATAGCAAGGACGCCACGTGCATCGGTAACCGATACGATATAAACTCCGGCACACAGATTGCTCGCCATTGGCCCGGTTTGTCCGTTGTTCCATAAATAGCCATAAGGGGGTGTTCCCGCAGGCGTGACCGTGGCCGTGCCATCGCATTGCCCTTTGCATGAGACATTAGTGTGTGACATGCTCAACGCAAACGGGGGCTCGCAAATCGCCTTCTGGGGTTTGCAGGAGGACATGTTCAGCGAAGCGACAAAACCATTGCCGCAGGCTACCACCTCACTGTTATTACTTACCGCCACATCATAGACCTGCCCGGATACAGGAACGGAGAGCAGCAAATTCAGATTGGCATCGTATTTATGTACCATCCCTATTGCTCCTACATACACGTTGCCGCAGCTATCCACCGCTACACCACTGTTGACTTCCACGGACCCATTCGGGATAAATGTTGTGGAGAGAATATTGCCGTTGTTAATGTCTCTTTTATGCAGAACCTGTCCGTTGGTTGTATAAAGAAAATAGGGTGTTGCAGCGATGCCGTTAATACCCTGGCCGGTGCCCCCTTGACCGTAAGGAAGGTAATAAGACAGACGGTAGCCGCTGCTAGTCTTATACAGGATATTGAGAGAAGCATCTAAGGAACCTATGGTATCCAGGGTAAGAAAGTAATAGTTTCCATTCGGAGAGGCAGTCATTGAACGGATTTCATTGAACACCGGCAGCGGAACCACGGGGTCATTGGTTTGATAGGCAACCACTCTGGAAGTCAGGACGGCACCACTGTTGAGGTCTATTTCGTAAGCTGCTCCGAAACCGGCAGGGAAAGTGACCCGCGTGCCTCCTACAAACAGTCGCGTGTAATCGCAATTAAAAGAGAGTGCCCAATATTCGGCCAGGGAGCCATTAGAGGCATTTTGCCACACCAGCGTACCGGCAGGATTTATCCGGGCAATTTCAGCACTGGAGCCCGAAGTGATATATGCATTACCGGCCGGGTCAACAGCCAGGGCGCCAAACCAGTTACCGGCTGCGGTCCACCCGCTGTTGTACGTCCACAGGAGATTACCGGCAGCATTGTATTTCACCAGCCTGTAAGGCGATTCGCCTCCGTAGGCGTACACGTTGCCGTTGGCATCTGTTTTTACATAGTAGGCTTTATTGGATGCCGGCATGGGAGGAGTAACTGTCCAGGGGTCAAGAATGACGGTCTTCTTTACTTTATAATCGTCCAACTCAAAGGCAATCATATTATCTGCAGCCAGAAAAAAACGGGAAGCAATCAGGCGCCCTGGTTTTTTTGCATAAAAGCTCACCGGAGCATGGTCAACGATAACTCCTGCCTGCGTCTGAATCAACACCTTACCTTCCTCATCAATACGCACATCCCCTCCGGAGTATTGCATCCTGACCCGACTGATATCGGCACCGGGATGCAGTATCAACTTATACTTAATGCCTCCTTGCGGATGAAATGTGTACTCTGCATCAATACCCGGATAAAGATTTTTATAAAGCAGCCTGCTGAACCCACGGATAAAGTTGATGTTTGTGGCTCCCTTCTCGCTGCTCACCGTGTAGCTGAAGTAATCCTCAGCCGGGTCAAGAGCGTTTACAGAAACATCAGGATTGCAGCCGAGCCATTGCAGATGCACCAGCACTGTTTCGGTATGGTGCTTTTCTTCCTCTTTTCGGGTAAAATCGTTGCCCTTCAGCGCTTCATGTGCTTTTGCCAGCTCGCGCTGCCGCTCTGTGTAGGGGTCTTCTTTCTCTGTTTTATCAAACCGAAAAGTAAGCCCACCGGAATGAAAATAGATTTGCGTGGCACCCCAGTCCACACCATAGAGGATAGGACTCTGCTGCACGCCATTTCTTCCGTCAAATTGTGATTTGTTTTCAATAAACCTTTCAGGGAGCTTCATGGTATGACTCCAGGTAACCTGACCTTCGGCTTTCAGCATAATCAGATACAGGCAAAAAGCCAGGTGCCCTCTACAGACATTCATGGGGAAAAAGCATTTCATTGTATTGTATAAAATAAAGGCCGATAATATACATAAAATACCAGAAAGCGCTCTTGACATGAAATTATCGGATGCAGCGTAAACCGGAGTATCTATATGCCGGCACTACTCTTCTCACATAGCACCGCTACAAGCATCCTAATAGGAAAAACACCCGCCATTAAATGATTGCCGCATCATTTGAAAATAAAAATTTTGGAAAATCAACAGATGCATTTGGGGCTCAACCTGACGTGATTGTGCCAGTCCCTTCTTGCCTGAGAGATTGCCCATGCTCCAAATTATGAAAGAGCATGAATAGGGTATACGTACTTTGTTTGCTGGGCAGGCAAATGCAGACAGGCCACCTGAGTTAGCCGAAGTGTAGAACTCATTAAAAAATTTTATCTAATTTAGATTTTGTTTTCACAATAGTTTGGTTACTCCAGTTTAGTGGCTTACGACAGTCCGCGGGATGGCAATTTGGCAATTCATATTTAAAACAGGTAACCTATAGATGGCTGAGGAGCGATACTTTATATCCCTGGACAATACATACTCGGTTGTACGCGTAGTGGCACATGGCAATGTGTCGGTGGAAATGGGCAAAAAAATCATCTCTGAGGCAAGAGTATTTGCTTCCCGTCATAGATTGCCGATTCTTTATGATGTCACACAAGCCGAGGTAGCTGCGTCACCCGCTGATTGGTATGCCATAACAAAAGAGTTGCCGGTTCTCACTGACCTTGAGACGCGAAATATCAGAGTAGCTATTCTTGTTTCCGAAGCAAACAGGGCGCAATATGAGTTTTATGAAACTGTAGCTTATAATTCGGGATTACTGGTAAAACTGTTCACCAGTGAACAGCAAGCGCTGGCATGGCTTAAAAAATAAGAATAGAGCCCCCATCCATTGCCGGGCTGATGGCAGGAACGTGGGAAGCCTGACGTATCCTCTCAGACTGCAACCCCATGTCACCCCGTGAAAGGCAGTTTTGAAACCCAAAACAGAAAGTACCGCAGTATTTCAGTAAAACAGGGCCTCCGCACCCATTGAACCTCCCCTATCTTTTAGCCTGCTTTCGCGCCCTCCGGATAATTAAAAAAGAAGTGCATTTTTCTGCTCACTTTAAACAAGATGCTTAAAAAATATTGCGTTAAGCAAGGGTAGCATTTTTTCAGACTTGTTTTATAACAGGATATGTACCAGAATGCCTTGAAGAATGCCTTGAAAAGAACTCTATTTAAGAAAGCCCTCCTCTGTGCCATCCTTTTTATGCTTTGTGGAAGCGGGTATCAAGCAGATGCCCAGAACAGAAAATCGCTCATTGAACACTGTTTAAATATTCTTCAGCAATATGATTCTGCAGGCCATAGCATTTTTCAACGTGTCCTGCAGGCACCTGAAGATTACATCATATGCGAGTCAAAAGTCTCCATTATGACATCAGCTAATCTGGATGAATATCTGGAGGGGAATACCCTTGAAGATTTGATTTATGATTTACCCACGCTGGTGCACGAGTTTAGCCATGCCTACACTGGCAATCCTTATCCATACATGCTGAAACACGAAATCTGTGATGTGCACAAAGAGTATTATCTGTATTTTCTGACGCCCCAACAGGAATTTTTTGTGGAGATAACCCAAACTTTTCCCAGCAAAAGTCTTTATAAATATATCCGTCAGAATGGCGGGATAACTTTTAGAACATCTTCTTACATTGATGGGAATACAAGTACACAGACGCACGGTATTTACGGTTTGCTGGACGAAATGAATGCATACCGTTTGGGGGCGCAAACCGTCTTACAATTACCTGCCTACTTTGTTGATTCCGGAGAAAAGTATGAGAAGTGGTTAATCAATTACCTTGCACATTCGCAATCAGGTATGATTGCTTACTATGAGTTCAGGTTTTTTATCCTTTCTTATCTTATATACGCAAAGACGCATCAGGCAAGCATATTTGAAGATATTGTTGCCAACAAACCTTTTGTCAAAGCTTTTTTAGAGATTGAAGAGTCTTTTAGAAAGACCGTAAAAGATTATCGGACACTTTGCCGAACAATCATCGCTAAGGCTCAGAAACAGAATTCCCTCTTCGTTATAACTGCGTCAGGTATCTTTTATGATAAAGTAGGCACGCCTCTGCTGGAAAACAATGAAGATTATGTGAAACTCCAACAAGAAATGAAAAAGCCCGAATATGCCCGCATGATGCATTCTTTGAAAAAAGCCATCCAATAATGGGCAAAATCATAAGGGTTAACTACTACTCAACGTATTTTTCTCGTTTATGCAGCGACTTCTGCAATGGTATGCAAAACATGAAGCCTCTACCGAAGAGTACCTCTCTTTGTCCATCTATAAATCAAAAACGAGTAAATCTGGAATGGCTTGCCTCTGCATGAGAACAGTATTCGCAATGCAGGTTACCTTAACATTCTGGCAATCATCCGCGAACAGGGCTTTACCGCCCTGCAGCTAAAAAAAGAATACCTGAATGCACATTATGGTGGAGTTGAGGAGACTCGAACTCCCGACCTCTTCGTTGCGAACGAAGCGCTCTAACCAGCTGAGCTACAACCCCATGAGCTAACGACACCAGCAGACTATGCGTTATTGCTTTTTCTTTGGGAACTTCCCCTTTTTTATCTCCTCCACATCGTCTCTGTCTCTGAATTTTTTATCGTCCACATGCCTGTTCAGAAACTCATTGATTTTATCAATATCCATCGTGGTGTTGATTTCTCCAAATTCGTTGATAGACAGTTCAAATCCTTCCAGTTCTTTATGAAGCTGTGGCTTTCCAGTTTTGGGTTTGCGCTTGGGCATAAGCAGGGTTGTGCAGGTTAAAATAAAAACTATGTGATTAATTTAGGCGTTTGACAACACACGGGCAAATTTTGTCAAGGCATTTTTCATTCTTTCCAAAGTTTCTTGTTTACCAAGGAGAGCTGCTATTGCAAACACAGCAGGACCGTGGGTAACTCCGGTCAGCATGATCCGCAGCAAGGGGAGCACCTCGCCAGGCCGCAATTTATTGGCTTCCATAAATTGATGTACGGCCGATTCCACTGTCGCAGCAGAAAAATCCTCCAGACCGTTAAGCGTATGGATCAATCTTTCAAAGATGGTTGCACTTTCTGGTTTCCAGCGCTTGCGAATGGTTTTTTCGTCATAGGTCTCCGGAGCAAAAAAGAAATACCTTCCCTCAATCAGGAAATCCTGAGGAAAGGTTATCCGATCTACCAGCAAAGCACACAGCTGTTCAACATAGGATTGCTCCCTGAAAATTCCGTTTGATTCCAATACCGGACTGACAAGGGCTGCCAGTTCAGCTGGCGATTTTTTTCTCAAATACTGCTGATTGAACCATCGTGCTTTCTCAAAATCAAACCGGGCACCTGACTTGCCAACTCTTTCCAGACTAAAGGCACGGATCAACTCGTCCATAGTAAAGATTTCCTGATCGGTGCCGGGATTCCAGCCTAACAATGCCAGCATATTCACAAAAGCTTCTGGCAGGAAACCGAGTTCGCGAAATCCCGCAGCTTTTTCTCCGCTAACCGGATCAGTCCATTCAAGAGGATAAACAGGAAACCCCAGCCTGTCACCATCTCTTTTGCTGAGCTTACCATGCCCGTCGGGACGTAGGATGAGAGGCAGGTGAGCAAACTGCGGCATAGCCTGTTGCCACCCGAGAAACTGATACAGCAGCACGTGCAGGGGAGTAGAAGGCAACCATTCTTCTCCCCGGATGACATGCGTAACTTGCATCAGATAATCATCAACCACATTAGCCAGATGGTAGGTGGGCATGCCATCAGATTTAAACAACACCTTGTCATCCAGCACGGAGCTGTCAAAAGTCACATCTCCACGGATAAGGTCACCGAAGGTCAGAGTAAAATGCTCCGGAATTTTGATGCGTATCACATAAGGCTCTCCCGCCCGGATTCGGGCGTCTACTTCTGTAGCGCGCAGGGTGAGGGAGTTGGTCATTCCCATTCGGGATTTCATATCATATTGGGGAGAGGGATTTTCTGGCGTTTTTAACCGCTGCCGCATGGCCTCCAGTTCTTCCGGTGTATCAAAAGCATAGTAGGCATGGCCGGATTGCACAAGCTGCTCGGCATATTGACGATACAGAGCCTTCCGCTCTGACTGACGATATGGCCCTAAATGCCCCTCCCTGCCGGGACCTTCGTCAAAATCCAGCCCACACCATTGCAAGGAACGGATGATGTAGTCTTCAGCGCCTTGTACATAACGGTTCTGGTCTGTATCTTCAATGCGAAGAATGAAAACCCCTTTATTTTTCCTGGCATACAGGTAGTTATACAAGGCAGTGCGCACACCTCCTATATGCAGGGGGCCGGTAGGGCTGGGGGCAAAACGCACTCTTATCGTTTTCATTTTGTGGATAAAGTTCACCTTTTTCTTATTTTTAACGAAGGAATGTATATGGTAAAAGTGCCCGGCTTCTTCTGGCGCCTTTTCCCGGGGCTGGTCTGGCGCATTCCCAATCACCAGGGGAAAATTTACCTTACCTTTGATGACGGGCCTAACCCCTCCACTACAGAGTTTATTCTGGATACTCTGGATCAGTACAATGCCAAAGCTACTTTTTTCTGTACCGGAGCCAATGCAGAAACCTATCCAAAGCTGTATAAAGCCATTTTGGAAAAAGGTCATGCCGTAGGCAATCATACCTATCACCATCTCAGCGGATGGCAGGCCGATGACGAGTCCTATTATGACGATGTCAGCCGGTGTGCTGAGGTGGTGAAAAGCAACCTGTTCAGGCCTCCTTACGGGCAGATAACTCTTTCACAAATTGCCATGCTAAAGCCCCTTTATCGTATTGTGATGTGGGATGTTATGGCCGGAGACTTTGATGAGAAGCTGCGGGGGGAACATTGTTTTCTCAACGTAATTCGTTCCGCTCACGAAGGCTCCATTATTGTTTTTCATGATAGTGCACAGGCAGAGCCCCGCCTGAAGCATGCTTTACCGCGTGTGATTGAATATTTTTCCGTAGGCGGTTATCAGTTTGAGCCTATTCCAGCTTAATGTTTTATCCGCTGCTTTCGGACAGTTTAGCCCAGGCATCCCGTAAAGTCACCGTACGGTTAAATACCGGTTTGCCCGGCACGGAGTGTTTCCTGTCAGCACAGAAATACCCTAACCGTTCAAACTGAAACTTATCGTCAGGAAGCGCTTTCAGTAGAGCCGGTTCGGCTTTGCCTAGGACAATTTTCAGGGAATCCGGATTCAGGTAATCCGTAAACCGTGTGCCGTCTTTTTTGCCGGCAGGATCCGGGTCGTTGAAGAGGCGATCATACAGGCGTATTTCCACATCACAGGCATGGCGGGCGCTCACCCAGTGCAAGGTGCTTTTTACTTTTCTTCCATCTGGCGAAGCCCCACCCCGGGAAGCCGGATCATAAGTACACCGTAATTCTACAATATTTCCCTGCTGATCTTTAACCACGCTTTCGCACTTCAGGTAGTAAGCATACCGCAGCCGTACTTCAGCTCCGGGTGAAAGACGGTAGAATTTTTTGGGGGGATTTTCCATAAAATCATCCCGTTCAATAAACAATATACGGGAAAAGGGCACCTTACGTGTGCCTGCCTGTGTATCCTCAGGGTTATTCACCGCCTCCAGCCATTCTTCCTGTTCTTCGGGATAGTTTTCAATGACCACCCGGAGCGGATTAAGTACAACCATTCTTCGGGGTGCTATTTTGTTCAGATGTTCCCGTGCGCTGAATTCAAGTAGTGACAGGTCAATGATGTTATCCCTTTTTGCAACGCCTACCCGGTCAGAAAAGGCAATGATAGATTCAGGCGTGTATCCGCGTCTGCGCAGGCCGGAAATAGTGGGCATTCGGGGGTCATCCCATCCATCCACAATGCCGCTTTCCACAAGCTCAAGCAGCATTCTTTTGCTCATCACCGTATAGCTGAGGTTCAGACGGGCAAATTCCCGCTGCTTGGGGGCGTAGATACCCAGGTTGCGGATAAACCATTCGTAAAGCGGACGATGGTCTTCAAACTCCAGAGTGCACAGCGAATGGGTAATACGCTCAATGGAATCGGACTGTCCGTGAGCCCAGTCATACATCGGATAGATGCACCATTTAGTGCCGGTACGGTGATGTGGTGCGTGCAAAATGCGATACATCACCGGGTCGCGCATGTTGAGGTTGGGATGAGCCATATCAATTTTGGCCCGCAGCACTTTGGATCCGTTAGGAAACTCCCCCTTTCTCATGCGCTCAAAGAGGTCCAGGTTTTCCTCTACCGAGCGGTTGCGATAAGGGCTTTCTATACCCGGCTCCGTAAGTGTTCCGCGATAGGCACGTATCTGCTCTGCACTCAGGTCATCTACATAGGCTTTACCATCTTTAATCAGCTTAATAGCCCATTCATACAGCTGATCAAAATAGTCAGAAGCATAAAAGAGCCCATCCCATTGGAAGCCCAGCCAGCGGATATCTTCCATAATGGCATCCACATATTGCTGCTCCTCTTTCACAGGGTTGGTATCGTCAAAGCGCAGATTGCATTTACCGTTGTACTTGATAGCAAGTCCGAAATTCAGACATATAGATTTGGCATGCCCGATATGCAAATAGCCATTGGGCTCGGGCGGGAAACGGGTGTGTACCCGACCACCAAAGACATTGTTGCGGATGTCTTCTTCAATGATTTGCTCAATAAAGTTCAATGGCTTCTTTTCGGGTTGAGTAGCTGATGTCTTTTCGGATTCCATAATTAACGCAAGGCAGCAAAAATAACAAAAGGCCAGCCTCTTCAAGTAAACAGGCAATTTTTCAGTAACATTGACTCGTGAATATTCCCTCGATAAATGGAAATGATAGATACGCATGCCCACCTATACGCAGATGCATTTGAGCATGATTGCCCACAAGTGATTGAAAGGGCCCGGCAGAACCACGTTGTTAAAATTCTGCTGCCCAACATTGACAGCTCTTCGGTAGAGCCCATGCTGCAATTAACGGAGAGGAATCCGGAGCTTTTTGTGCCGATGATGGGACTGCATCCCTGTTCGGTCAAAGAAGAGTACGCTGCGCAACTGGAAACGGTCGAAAAATTATTGCAGGAGCGCACCTATTGCGCAGTGGGGGAAATAGGGTTGGATTTTTACTGGGATTTGACATACAAAGACCAACAGATAAAAGCCTTTCACAGGCAGCTTGAAGTTGCCGTACAAATGGGGTTGCCCGTTTCAATCCATACACGCAATGCCTTTGCAGAAGCCATTGACATAGTCAGTCAATATGCATCTGAAGGACTAAGAGGCGTTTTTCATTGTTTTACCGGCACCCCTGAAGAGGCACAAAAGGCAATGGATTTGGGCTTTTACCTTGGCATAGGGGGAGTGGTAACTTTTAAAAATTCCGGTTTGATTAAAACCCTGGAAGCTGTTGATCTGCGTCTGACAGTTCTGGAAACTGACGCCCCTTACCTGGCACCTGTACCTTACCGGGGTAAGCGTAATGAAAGCAGTTATATCCGCCTGGTAGCAGAAAGGGTGGCAGAGGTAAAACGCTTACCATTGGAAGAAGTGGCTGCCATTACCACTGCCAATGCACGGGAGCTCTTTAATCTGAAATAAACAATACTACTTTACAAGCTGGCAGGTAGCCCTTTCGGAAAGGATATGAATAATACACCCCTACCTCCAACTTCTGGCGGTGTATAAAAAGGATAATTGCCCCGAACGCTTATTTCACATCCACCAGCTCGACATCAAAAATAAGCGTGGCTTTTGGCGGAATTACTCCAGGATAGCCCTGCTCACCATATCCCAGATAGTACGGTATAATCAGCTTTGCCTTTCCCCCCTCCTTGAGCAAGGCAATACCTTCATCCCAGCCCTTGATAACCATACCGCGACCCAGCACAAACTCAATGGGCTGATTGCGGTCATAAGAGGAGTCAAATTTTGTTCCGTCTTCCAGGGTGCCCAGGTAATGTACTGCTACGGTTTTTCCGGCAGCAGCTTGCTCACCGCTACCCTCTTTTTCCATGACATACATCAGCCCGGATTCTGTAACCTGAGCTTCCGGATAGCGGGTTTTCATCGTATTAAAGAAAGCTTCCTTTTCGGCTTTTTCTTTTTCAGCTTTTGCTTTTTCCAGCTTTTGCTTTGCTTCCTCAAAAACTTTTGGAGCATCAAAGGCCTTGGCTTCTTTCCCCACCCGGATGATTTTTACGCTTTCCATCACCGTGCCCTGCTTGATTTTGTTGACTACATCCTGCCCTTGCACGACAAATCCGAACACGGTGTGTTTGCCGTCCAGCCATGGGGTGGGCACGATAGTAATGAAGAATTGACTTCCGTTAGTACCTGGTCCGGCATTTGCCATGGACAACACCCCCGGTCTGTCATGCTTCAGATCCGTTATTTCATCGGGGAACTTATATCCGGGCCCACCTGAACCATTGCCCTGCGGATCGCCTCCCTGAATCATAAAATCCTGCTGGTCGCCATTGGCCTTACTGATCACCCTGTGAAAAGTCAGTCCGTCATAAAAAGGTTGTCCCAGCGGTTTAGCATCGTTTTTAATAGTTCCTTCAGCAAGCCCTACGAAGTTGGCTACCGTCATTGGCACCTTTTTATATTCCAGGCGCAGGAGAATGCTCCCTTCCGAGGTATTGATTTCGGCATAGATGCCGTCTTCCAGATTTTTGTATTTTGATGAGCCTCCGCTTTGCGAGTTGCAGGCATGAAAGCTCAGTAAACTTGCAGCAAAGACTACCGTAAAGAGAACATTTTTCATGGAGGGTTTCTTTTTAGAGCGCGTCAAAGTAACGAATAATAAGTTTCTTCAGCAAATATTCCTGTTCATCTGCATGCATGGGAGGTAGTTGGCGGATGGGGGCATAATGCGGCCATCCGTCCTCATCAAGCCCCTGAAAAACATAGTATCCTTCCTGACTCAGCAACCGGCAAACGGCCACATGCATCAGGTACTGTTTTTCTTCTTTAGTAAATCGGGATTTCAGTTGCCCCAGCTCCCGTATACCAATAAGAAAAAGCAGAGCGTGCAGGTCAGGGTTTTTTTTAAACTGGCGATATATACGAGCCTGGACCTTGCGAAAGCCTTCATTAATGGTTTGCCTCTCTTGCGGAGTGAGCATCCGTGGGATATCAGGTTTTTATTTCAAAATCATCTGCATCCTGCAGAAAGGGCATTTTTGTGCGCACATAATGCAGGCGTTCGGCAGACAAGAGCAGTGTTTTCACGAAGGGTGTGTCCGCTTCCGTGTATACCACTTCGCCCAGGGGATCTATCAGGGCGCTGTCTCCTGAATGGTAGACGCCATTGCCATCGGTGCCGATACGATTTACCCCGATAACATAGGCCTGATTTTCTATAGCTCGGGCCTGCAGCAGGTGCTTCCAGGCAAAGTTCCTCCTTTCAGGCCAATTAGCTACAATAATGAAGGCATCATAGTCATTACGGTTTCTGTTCCACACAGGAAAACGCAGATCATAACATACCTGCGGACAAAAACGCCACCCGTGCAGGGTAACGATCAGCCTGCTTTTGCCGGGAGTGAAATGCTGGTCTTCATTTGCCATACGAAACATGTGTCGTTTGTCATAGCAGGCAAACGATCCGTCCGGACGCATCCATACGAGCCGATTGTAATAGTGGTTGTTTTCCCGGATGATGAGGCTTCCGGTAATGACCGCCCGGGCGGCAGCTGCCTGTTGGCGCATCCACTGCATGGTTTTGCCGTCCATAGGTTCAGCAAGGCCCGCGGCCCGCATGGAAAATCCCGTGGAAAACATTTCCGGAAGCACAATCAAATGCGTCTCTTCCTGCAGTTGGCTTATAAGATGCGCATACTGCTGCAGGTTAGCCTCGGCATTTTCCCAATACAGGGACGTCTGGATAAGGGTTACTTTCAAATCCTGCATAGCAAAGCTCCGGCTTGGATGAGTGTTTCTTCCGCTTTGGCAAAGCAAAATCTGAGCAGCTTGTAGTCGGACTTATCGGGATAAAAGACCGATACAGGAATGGACGCTATGCCGATTTCTTTGGTCCAGCGCACTGCCAGTTCGGTGTCCGGCTCATCTGTGATAGCGCTATAATCCAGCAGCTGAAAATAGGTTCCGTCAGCGGGTCTTATCCTGAAGCGTGAGCCCTGCAGGCTTTGCAGAAAGAAATCTCTTTTCTTTTTGTAAAAATCTGCAAGCTGCAGATATGCCTCTTTCTCCTTCATGAAATCAGCTAATGCCCACTGCAAGGGGCGATTTGCGGAAAAAATCTCATACTGGTGCACTTTTCTGAATTCTTTTGTCAGATAAGCCGGAGCCAGACAATAGCCGAGTTTCCAGCCGGTAACATGATAGGTTTTACCAAAAGAAAAAACAACAAAACTTCTCTCGGCTAGCTCCCGATAACGCATGACACTCTCATGCCGGTGATCAAAGATGATATGTTCATACACTTCATCGCTGATAATGACCGCAGATGTATTTTGAAGGAGATCTTGCAGTGTCCGCATATCATAACCCGTCAACACAGTGCCGGTCGGATTATGAGGTGAGTTGATAATCAAAAGGCGTGTTTTTTCATTGAGGAGCTTACGGACCTCCAGCCAGTCAATTTTGAAGTCGGGGGGCTTCATTTTAACATACACCGGTGTCGCTCCGCACAATTCTACAGCAGGGGCATAGGAGTCATAGGCGGGGGCGAAGAGGATAACCTCATCTCCGGGGCGGGTTATAGCGGTGATAGCCGCATAAATTGCCTGTGTGCCTCCGGCAGTGATGGTTATTTCGGTGTCGGGATGATATGTTCTGCCGTAGAGCTCTTCGGCTTTCAGGGCTATCTGTTCGCGAAGGGGCAAAATGCCTTGCATGGGAGCATACTGATTTTCCCCTTTTTTCATGTAGTATAATTCCCGCTCAATGAGTTTTGGAGAGCAATGGAAATCCGGGAAACCCTGCGACAGATTGATTGCCCCGTATTTTTCGGCCAGGGCAGTCATCGTGGTAAATATCGTGGTAGGCGTTTGAGGCAGTTTGGACGTCAGCTGAATGGGCTCCGGCATGGCAAACTGGATGTTGACCTGATTTGAATAACAAAACTATCTATCTGTCAACAGTTAAGTCAGATTTAATATCTGCGCTGATTTTTGTATTTATCAAAACAATCCCGTAAGGCGGACGTGATATCGTAAAGAGAGCCGTTCTTCACAAATTCAGGGGCCAGCGGGCAGGTAGCTAAAAACAGGTCCACTTCTTCTTCTTCCAGGTCAATAAGCCCGCTGTCCATCATATAGCGTGAAATGTTGCGCATAGCGTTATCATACTCTTGCTGATTCAGGAGTGCAACATATTGCTGCATTTCATTTTCTTTTTTACTGAAGAGCTGATAGAGTGCGGTCACCGGGCTGGAAAGAGCCGCCAGATAATTTTTCACCAGAGGTTCATATCGGTGGGTACCGATTTTAGATCGGCTTTCCTCAATATCTTTATATGTAGGCTGCGGACGGATAACCACCGGTTGGTCAAACTGTATCAGGAGTTGATTCAGCTCCACCACAATGCGGTATACCGGCCGATAAACAGAGTCTCTGAAGCTTACGGTAGCGGTTTTAAAACCCCTGCTGGATACTTTTATCTCGTCACCCGGGCGGATATAGATTTCAAAAGTGCCATCAATACTTCCAAATACTCCGCGCCCGGTGGTTGCATTAACCACCAGCAGATCGCTGAATCCAAGAGGTGGATGCTGTACCACTTTGCCCTGCACCAGCATGATGGAATCTTGTGCTAAGGCAAGCCCCGCTGCTTGCCACATCAACAACATCAATAAACCCGGTTTAAACACCTTTTACGAATGTCAATGTTAAGAACTCCGCAAACAAAGATATATTGTCTTGCTCAGGAAAAAGCACCATCCACCCCCTGCCCGCGGGCTCATAGCAATCATGGATGCTAGTGCTTTTGGCTACAGATGCTGCAAGATGAAGGGTTATGCTTTTTTCTTTTCAGCCTTCTTCTCCAGCACATCCAGTACCTGCCGGGCCGCATTGCTGGTGTCTACATTAGTAATAATCTTCTCAATCTTTCCGCCTTCATCAATGATAAAGGTGACGCGGTTGGTACCCATATACTTTTTGCCCATGAATGTTTTTTCACCCCAGACTCCGTATGCATTGACTATAGCTTTATCTACATCCGCAACAAGGGTAAAGGGCAGGTCGTATTTCTCTGCAAATTTCTTATGTGACTTTTCGTCATCTACGCTTACTCCAACCACTTCAAATCCCTTCTTCTTCAGCGAAGCGTAGTCATCGCGAAAGCTGCATGCTTCTTTGGTGCATCCGGGTGTATCATCTTTCGGGTAGAAATAGAGGATTACTTTTTTCCCTTTGAAATCAGATAGAGATACGGTTTTACCGGATTGATCCTTGGCTTTGAATGCGGGAGCTTTATCCCCCTCTTTGAGTTTCATAAGAAAGCGATTTTGTAGCTTTAAAAATAAGCTGCTTTAGCCAAATACCCAAGCAAGGGATCTCATCTGATAAAGGAGGTTTGAAAAGTAGCCGTATTACCCACTCTGTCAGTTACTTTTAAGAAGAGCTGATGTGGGCCCGGTGATATACGCTCATCATAGAAGTAGGTAAGCATATCGTTTTTTTCATCATATTCCATCAGTATCCATTTTCCGTCAGCAACAGGGTGATAGCTTTTGATGCCAGAGTGTTCATCCTTTATTCTGATTTGAACAAAGCCCGGTGCAGCAGGGCTATCCTGCATCACGCGTATTAGCTGTATGAGGGGCGGTATTGTGTCCGCAATGACGTAGTACTTTCCGAAATCGCGTGTTCTGGCTTTCAGAAAAGAGCCGTCCCATGTTGTTTCCAGGGGTTCCGGCAGAGAGTCCTTTGTTTCGCGCACGATAAGCGCTTTTTCGCGCAGGCGATCAGGAATGCCGAGCGGCTTGATGTAAAGGGTAAAATATTGATGAGCCGGTTCCAGCTCTGTATGTATCCTATGCACGGATGAGTAAATGTTATGGCCTGAAGCAGGTTCAGCCTTGGCATAGTTGAAGTAAATCCAGTCATAGCAGGTGTTTTTGGGAAGCTCAACTCTTACTTCATCGTTTTGAAATATGTTATCCCTGCGAAAGTCAAAGATGGTGTCATATTCCAAAGCCGAAAAATCAGCAGATAGCCCGTTTATATCCAGCTGCAGAAAAAAACTGAGGCGTGATTCATTACCGGTAAAATCACTGACGGCTATAGTAACCAGGGTGGGTTCAGCGGTCAAGGTGAGTATTCCATTCTGGAGGATACGATCATAAAAGCTGAAATAATCCCCCGGCAAGCGGTGAAGGCGGTGTACTGTTATGTTTTCTTTTTGGGCAAGGGCGTAATCACTGTGTGCAAGTGCATAGCGGTTTTCGGAAAAGGAAAGCCGATCCATGGCAAGGCGGTAAAAAACCTGGCGGTTTGTGGAGGCCGTTAATGTATACACTCCGTTGCGAGCCGTGCCGTTTCCATCAAAGGCATAGAGGCCGAGGGCAGCTTTTTGAAAAGCCACCTTAAGGGTATCTTGCGCCAAGGCATATTTCCCGTCCGCATGTTTGATAATTTTTTGCCTAATGGGAAAGAAACGTCCTTTGCTCTCCGTCATGTCGTAAATAAACAGAGTTTGCATGACAGGAGGCTGTTTGTCATTTTCTGTTTGAAGAAAGGCAAGTGGATTTAGCGGGTGCTCGGTTCGCGAATCACGTATTTCAAAATGCAGATGTGGAGCTGTTGACCTGCCTGAATTACCGGAAAAGGCAATCAGCTCACCCCTTTCCACGGGCATTTGCTTTTCGGTAAAATATTCATCTATTTCAAAAGTTTCCCGGGCATATTGAATAGCCTTTATCTGTTTTTCAATCTGGTCGTTGAATTTCTGAAGATGCGCATATACTGTTGTGTATCCATCCGGATGCGTAATGTAAAGGGCTTTGCCGTAGCCTGATCTGGAAATTTTTATTCTGGACACATAGCCGCGGTTTGCAGCATACACAGGGAGCCCTTCATTTCCCTGTGTCCGGATATCAATGCCCGAGTGGAAATGCGAACCGCGAATTTCACCGAAAGTGCCCGCCAGCCCCACCTGTATTTCCAGGGGTAGGCGAAAAGTTTCAGTCTGAGCCATGGCGAAGCCGAGAACCGCAATGACAGCTACAGAAAAAGCAATGCGCGAATTTTTTTTGTCCGGGCAAGACATATCAGTTCAAAAGCAGCTTTGTATGTACCTCCGTGCGCAAATTACCTGCCAGTAGCGATAGCATTCAGAAATTGGGTTTTAGCGGATGTTCTGCGCGATAATAATCGCGGATAAATTCAACCGCCTCATCTACGGTATCTACCAGCGTAATCAGTTTGAGATCTTCCTGATCTATATTATGAAATTTTTCCAGCATGGTTTGTTGCATCCACTCCAGTAATCCTTCCCAGTAGTCTCTTCCCACACAGATGACCGGGAAGCGGTCAATTTTACGGGTTTGAATCAGAGTCAGGCATTCAAAAAACTCATCCATGGTGCCCAAGCCTCCCGGGAAAAGCACAAATGCCTGCGCGTATTTTACAAACATCACCTTGCGGGAAAAGAAATATTTGAAGGTAATGAGCTTGTCAAAATCAATGTAGATATTGGGTTCCTGCTCATGCGGCAGATCAATATTCAGTCCTACTGACTTGCCTCCCGCCTCAAAGGCTCCCCGATTGGCCGCTTCCATAATGCCGGGTCCGCCACCGGTAATGATGCCGTAGCCTTCTTCTACAAGTTTTTTGGCAAGCTCTACGGCCATGTCGTAATATTTGTTGCCCTCCGTGGTACGTGCGGAACCAAAGATGGAGATGCACGGTCCGATTTTATTTAGTTTTTCAAAGCCTTCCACAAATTCAGACATTACCTTAAAGATTTGCCAGGACGACTGCGCCTTCAATTCGGTGGTCCAGCTTTTTTCTCTTAGCTGCATTTTTTTGTTGAATCGTTTTTGCATAGGGTGTTTATTGCTTTTTTGAAATTATCCAAAGGCCGGTAAAGGTCAGCAGACCATTGACAATGAGCAACTCAAATCCGAATTCATAACCTTCCAGCAGATCGGCTGAATGCATATTAAGCAGATAGCACAATACCGGTGAGATCAGGCACACAAGAGGAACCCAATGGTCACGCACGATGCGTTTGGTGAACAATCCAAACGCATACAACCCTAATAGCGGACCATAGGTGTAGCCTGCCGCACGAAAAACATTACTTACTACGTCTTCGTCCAGCACATAGTTAAACAACAATACCACAAGCAGGGATAATACCGTGAACCCTACATGCACAAGGTAGCGGGTTTTCATCAACCTGTCTGATAAAGTTGCTTTCTTTTCAAAGCCCAGAAAGTCAACGCAAAAAGAGGTGGTCAATGCCGTAAGAGCAGAATCAGCACTGGAATATGCTGCGGCAATAAGCCCAATTATAAAGACAATACCCGCCACAGCCGGAAAATGCTGCAATGCCAGAGTGGGGAAGAGATAATCAGTTTTTTGAGGAATAGGTATCTGGCGCTCTTCTGCATAGATATATAATAAAGCTCCCAGACTGACAAAGATGAGGTTTACCACCAACAACACAAGGCTAAACACAAACATGTTTTTCTGGGCTTCACCAATGTTACGGCAGCTATTGTTTTTTTGCATCATATCCTGATCAAGGCCTGTCATCACAATAGCAATGAAAGCCCCGCTGAAAAATTGTTTGAAGAAATAGTTGTCCTCACGGGGATTCCAGAAAAACATCTGAGCATAAGGGCTTTCTCTTATAGCCGCTATGAGTCCGCGAAAGTTCAGATGCAGCTCTGCACCTATAATATAAATCGTAATGCCTACTGAGAGGAGCATAAACAAGGTTTGCAGCGTATCGGTATACACAATGGTTTTGATGCCTCCTTTAAACGTATAAATCCAGATGAGCAGCAAGGTAATCATCACGGTAACCGGAAAGGGGATGTGCCAGTAATCAAAGACAAACCGTTGCAAAACGATGGCAACCAGAAAAAGCCGAAAGCAGGAGCCAATGGTGCGTGAAAGCAGAAAGTAAAAAGCCCCTGTTTTGTATGACCAAAATCCGAACCGTTGTTCCAGATAGGTATAGATAGATGTCAGCCGCAGACGATAATAAAGCGGCATCAGCGTGGTGGCTATAACAAAATAGCCCAACAGATAGCCCAGAGCGAGCTGCATATAGGAAAAGGCACCATTAGGGCTGTTCAGATTACCAACTACTCCGGGTATGGAAATAAAGGTGACCCCGGAAAGGGAAGCTCCGATCATGCCGAAAGCGACCAGATACCATTTTGATTTTCGCTCACCAATGAAAAAACTCTCGTTCCCTGCTCCTCTGCCGGTAGCCCATGAAATGGCTATCAGTAGAGCAAAATAGCCCAGCAGGACTGTAAGAATCAATGGGGGCGACAGGTTAGGCTGCAGGCTGATGGTTTTTTGCAAAATAAAGCCAGTTTTTAACGCAGATTACAGACAGTTAGACACAAACCGGCGGGCATAGTGTAGCACACAATGCACCGGGCGATTAGTAGAATCCAGCGCGGTAAGGATAACGCTTATGATACAAATCCGTAACGTCCAGTAAAATTCTGCTGCGTAATTCATCTATTCCTTGTTTTTGCAGGGCAGAAACGAATACGCAGCGATTGTGTGTTTTTGCCTGCCACGTCCGCTGAAATTCAGTCATCAGTTCCTGCTTTGTTTCAGAAGGAAGGAATGCGTCAAAATGCTGCTTTTCAAACAGATCATATTTGTTGAATACAATGAGAGTGGGTTTGTCATGTGCACCAATTTCCACCAAAGTTTGATTCACCACATGTATCTGGTCTTCAAAAGACGGATGGGCAAGGTCAACCACATGTAGCAAAATATCCGATTCGCGTACTTCGTCCAGTGTAGATTTAAAGCTCTCCACCAGATGATGCGGCAGCTTCCGGATAAAGCCTACTGTATCTGACAGCAAAAACGGCACATTGTCAATGACCACTTTGCGTACGGTAGTGTCCAGCGTTGCAAAGAGTTTGTTTTCGGCAAATACGTCTGACTTACTGAGTAGGTTCATCAAGGTAGATTTTCCCACGTTGGTGTATCCGACCAGTGCAACTCGTATAAGTTCTCCCCGCGCTTTGCGCTGAGTGGTGTTCTGGCGGTCAATTTTCTTGAGTTTATCTTTCAGCGTAGCAATTTTATCTTTCACCAGCCGTCTGTCTGTTTCTATTTCCTTTTCACCGGCTCCGCGCATACCGATGCCTCCTTTAACGCGGTCAAGATGCTGCCACATACCTCTGAGGCGGGGGAGCAAATACAGCATTTGAGCCAGCTCTACCTGTACAGTGGCCTGCTGCGTGCGGGCACGCTGGGCGAAAATGTCCAGTATCAGCATGCTGCGATCCAGAATCTTGCAGCGCAATTCTTTTTCTATATTGCGTTGCTGGGCAGGAGTTATTTCATCATCAAAGATGACCAGATCAATATCTTTCTCCTGGACGTATTTTTTTATTTCCATAAGCTTGCCCTTGCCCACATAAGTACGCGGATCGGGATGATCGGTTTTCTGGAAAAACCGTTTCTCCGCCTTTGCCCCGGCAGTAAGGGCCAGGAAAGCCAGCTCATCCAGATATTCCTGCAGCAAGGGTTCGGGCTGTTGCGGAGTAACCAACCCCACCAGCACTGCCCGCTCCTGAACGCCATTACCTGATATATGGGGAAGAGATGTTGTCAATGGAATTATCTGCTAAGGTTCAGGGATTGAAATTAAGACCCGGCCAGCACACCGAGCTTCTACTTCAAAAGCCTTCGGAAAGGCAAAATCAGACAGCCAGCATTTCCATACCAAACTGCATGCGGCACCATACCATCAGCTCACGCACTTCATCTTCTGACAAGAGGCGCATTGCCTTTTCAAGCTCTTTCTTAAAAAGCTCACGGTCAAAGCTCACCTTTTGTAGAATTTCTTTTGAATACTCAAGCATATTTTGAGCCATCATCCCTGTTTTATGTTGCAAAGTTGTTCATAAAATTTAAAAAATAATCTTTTATAGCTTCAATTTCCAAGAAGAAAATTTCCACAACTCATGCGTTTTGCGTAATCTCTCAGGATGCAAAACACATGAACGCCTTTTTTCGGCTTGTATTGCAAGATAGCAAACCCGTCTTCCCTGAAATTCGGTAAGCTGTCATTACGCTTGCTGAAACATTTTGCCGGAATAAGAAACTTTGCAATTCAAGTCGTTTGCCTTAGATTTGCTGCACATTTCCGTCAATAAGGGGTGTCCGCTGAAAAGGCGGGCTGAGATTATACCCGTTGAACCTGATCCAGGTAATGCTGGCGTAGGGAAATTTGACGAACCATTTCGGCACGTCTTTTTTAGCCCTCCTTATTTCGGTAATTTGCTACATCTGCGTGTTCTGTCAACAATGCTGTTGCAACCGGAGACGGAAATGGGGTGATTTTTTAATGCAAAATCAATTGCCATGAAAAACCTGTTTCTTACGGTTGTTTTCAGTTTGCCTTTTTATGCTTCTTTTTGCCAATATTCCTTTACTGGGGTTGTTCGCAGCAAGACAAACGAACCCGTCCCTGGTGCCAGCGTGCAGATAAAAGGAACTCTCATAGGAGTATCCACTGATACGGAAGGGCGGTTTTCCCTGAGCGCAAAAAGCGAAACCCTTACCTTGATTATTCGCCATATCGCTTTTGAGCCCGCAGAAGCAGTAGTTACTGCAGGACAGGAAGCACAAATAGTCCTTGAACCTAAAGCCTACTTGGGTGATGAGGTCATCGTGAGCGCCACGAGAGCACGCCAGGGCAAAGCACCGGCATCCGCACAGATTTCTGCAGAGGAAATTGAGCAGCGTAATCTGGGAGTTGACCTGCCTTATTTACTTGATCAAACCCCTTCGGTAGTCGTCACATCCGATGCAGGCACCGGCATCGGATACACCTATCTACGCATCCGGGGAAGCGACCAGTCCCGTATCAATGTCACTATCAACGGCATACCGTACAATGATCCAGAATCACAACAGGTTTACTGGGTTGACCTGCCTGACTTTGCTTCCTCTGTAGATAACATTGAAATTCAGCGTGGGGTAGGTTCTTCAACTCATGGAGCAGGCGCCTTTGGCGGTACGGTGAACATTCAAACCACTACACTGAGCAGAGAGCCGTATGGCGAGTTGTCAGGCTCCTACGGGTCTTTTCGCTCGTGGAAGGCAACAGCGCGTTTCAGCACCGGCCTCATCAAAAATCACTTCACTTTTGACGGACGGCTTTCACAGATACGTTCCGACGGCTATATCGACCGTGCATCGGCCGACCTGAAGTCGTTTTTTGCATCAGGCGGATACTATGATAACAAAACATTGTTGCGCGTAAATGTTTTTAGCGGAATGGAAAAAACCTATCAGTCCTGGTGGGGCGTACCTGAAGATTCGCTCCATACTCATCGTACATACAACTACTATAACTATCCGGATGAAACCGATAATTACTGGCAAACCCATTATCAACTGCTCTTTTCCCGACAGCTAACTGACAACTGGACACTTAACTCAGCCCTTTTTTATGTGCGCGGCAAAGGCTATTATGAACAATATAAAGGGCCCGAATATAACAATGACTTCGGATTCAATTCCAGTGTCCGTTTTTCCAGTATCGGGCTGGATGACGTAATCATCGGTGGGGATACCATTCGAAGAACTTCTTTAATCCGCAGACGCTGGTTAGATAATCATTTTTACGGGCTCACTTTCTCTGCGCTCTTTAATAAAAAACGCACGGAGCTCATACTCGGAGGTGGCGCCAACCGCTATACAGGTGATCACTACGGAGAAATTATCTGGAGTCAATTCGCCAGCAACGGATATAAAGGATATCGCTACTATGACAACACAGGAGAGAAGTATGACCTTAATCTGTATGGCAAACTGAGCTATACGCTTTCTCCCGGCTTAATTGCTTTCATCGACCTGCAATATCGCTTCGTAAGCCACGACATGGCAGGCATCAATGATGACCGCAGGTTCATTGATATTATCAAACGACATCACTTTTTTAATCCCAAAGCCGGCATCACATTTAAAGCGGCTCCGGGACACGAGCTTTTTGCCTCCTATGCCCGGGGCAACCGGGAGCCTACCCGCTCCGACTACACCGATGCTCCTGCCGGAAAACAGCCAGTGCATGAATCTATGCATGACCTGGAAATAGGGTACCGTTTCTCAATGCCGAGAAATGTTTTAAGTCTTAACTATTATTTTATGTATTATAAAAATCAATTGGTGCTGACCGGAGAAGTCAATGATGTGGGCTCTCCAATAAAAACCAATGTGCCGCGCAGTTATCGCACCGGAATAGAACTTATCAATAGGTTCAGCCCGGCTGACTTTCTGCGCTGGGACGCAAGCCTTACATACAGCATTAACAGAATAAAGGAATTTACCGAAGTCGTTTATGTGTATGACGAGGATTATACCCTGCTGGATGCCCAGGAAACCCTTTTTACCAATACGGAAATATCCTATTCGCCCTTCCTGATTGGTAACTCAGTGGTTACTGTTTATCCACTACGAGGTTTGGAAATAGGATGGATTTCCAAGTATGTCAGCCGGCAATACTTAGACAATACGGGGTCAGAAGACCGCATGATAAAAGGGTATTATGTAAGCAATCTGCTTTTTGCATACACCTTAAAACCTGCCTTTATAGAACACATCCGGTTTACGCTTCACCTGAACAATATTTTTAATACCGCCTATGAATCCAACGGTTATGTGTACAGCGAAATCTATGAGGACGACTCCGGCAACCGTAGCCGTGCTGATTATAATTATTACTTTCCCCAGGCAAGATTCCACGTGATGGGAGGTATCACCGTAAGATTTTGAAATGCCGAGAGGCTGTCGGATTAGCTACAGGCAAAATGCCCGCAGAGAGCAAAACTTTAAACCCCGGAGTACCAGGGTCATGAAAGAAGTAAACTATTTGATTAACCATAAAATCAATTAAATGCGCAACAAGCCAGTACCACACTCCACTGAGCCTGGTTTTGCGAACTAAAGTTTGCAGAATTGCGATCGGGCAGGTTTTAAGGCTTGGTACTTGATAAGTGGAACCGTACCCAAAATATAAATAAAATTTTCCGAGAGTGTAAAATAAACTGTGTCAAAGGGAGCTAATGTAACCACCCTAAAAAACAGTTTATTATGAAAAACATCCATCGCGAAGAGCTGAAAAAGAAAGCTCTCAAACAGTTCAGAACGGGCAAATCCTTGTTTGGGAAAGACGGAGCATTTGCCCCGTTGCTTAAAGAATTTTTGGAGGAAGCCCTGCAAGCCGGGATGCAAGCGCATCTGGACGAGCAATAGCGGCAAAACGGCAACCGCAGGAACGGGAAGCTGAGAAAGCCCGTAAAGACCTCGCAAGGCACCGTAGAAATAGAAACCCCGCGCGATGGCAGCAGCACCTTTGAGCCGCAGATCATCCGCAAACGGGAAACCATTCTTGCCGACACCCTCGAAGATAAGATCATCGGCCTGTACGGGTTAGGGGTGAGCTTCCGCGACATTTCCAGCCACATCAAACAGATGTATGGTACGGAATGTGCTCACGGATTTACAGAACCGGGGCGTACAGGATATGCTGGTGTGCATTGACAACCTGAAAGGCTTTGCCGAAGCCATTCAGACCATTTTCCCGAAAACCGAAATTCAAAGCTGCATCGTGCACCAGATCAGAAATTCACTGAAGTACATTTCCTACAAAGAGCGGAAGGCGTTTATGGCAGATCTGAAAAATGTTTATCAGGCTCCAACCAAAGAATCTGCCGAACAAGCCCTGGACGTACTGGAACAAAAGTGGCAGCACCGCTATCCGCTGGTGATCAAATCCTGGCGCGCCAACTGGGAAAAACTATCGGCTTATTTCAAATATCCGGAAAACATCCGAAAGCTAATCTGCACGACAAACACCATTGAAGGCTATCATCGCCAGATCCGAAAGGTCACCAAAACAAAGGTGCCTTTACTTCCGATATGGCCCTGCTGAAACTGGTTTACCTGGCCACGCAGCATATCCAGAAAAAATGGACCTGCGCCTTATGGAACTGGAATCAAACTTTAGCCCAACTGACTTTTTATTTTGATGATCGTTTGAAACTATCTTTGCCATGAGAAATTCCTGCTTGACACAGTTTATTTTACACTACCACCTGTCGCTATGCCTGCGCTATAAATCCGGGGATTTTAGTGTTGATCACCGTGAGGAAATCCGGATCACTTGTTCCGTTCTTTTGCAGCCTTCATGGTAGTGAGATATTTCCCGGTGGCTTTCTTACTGCTCTGATATTCGGTTACCAATCCGCGTAATAACTCATCCCCAAGCTTCATTGCCCCGAGACTGTTTTCAACAGGTTCAAGCATTCCAATTATTTCTTCATTCTCACCGCCTTTATCAAATATATAATCGGCCCATGACTCGCTGGCTGAAAGGAACCTGCTTATCTCTTTCAGGTATGCGGTAATGGCAATATACAAGTCGAAATTCCCTGCAGCAGATTCAAAACTCTTCAGGTCTGTTTCATAAGCCGTCAGTAGTTTCCGCGCTTCCTTGCAATAGTTATTTTTGATCTCCAGCGACCTGCCGGGCCATTGGCTTCTGTCGTAATCTTTACCATTATGGATCATGGTGGTTTTCAAATATTCATTCAGCGCGTTCACCTTATTGAACAGCGGTTTATCGTTTTTGAAGTACACTTTCATCAGATCCCCCACCAAAGAATCCTCTTTTGCCTCTGACAAGGCCGGCTTGGTGTCCTGCTTTTTACTTTTATTATCAGCAGTGGTATTCTGACTGTCGTAAAGACTCTTATCGCTTATATTTATCTTAATCTCTTTGCCGTTTAATTTCACATCGGCCTTGCTATCAATAAAAGAACCTGCATAGTCATATTTGGGAGCGATCACTACTGTGCCCGTAGTGTCAATAAAGCCCCACTTCCCTCCGATTTTCACACTTGCCAGGCCTTGACGGAACGAATGAGCGTTTTCAAATTTCAGCGGGATCATCACTTTGCCCGTTCTGTCAATATAGCCGTAGAGGTTGTTTTGCTTTACGTAGGCCAATCCATTGTTGAAGAAATAATCTGCATCATCATAAATAAATGGAATGACGGCCTAGCCTGATTTATTAATGAACCCGCACTGGCCGTTCAATTTCGCAAATGCCAAACCTTTGTCGAAATTTGACGTACGGTCATATTTAAAAGGGATGACTTCTTTGCCGGTCTTATCAATAAACCCGTCGTTGCCATTGAGGGTTACCGATGCCAACCCTTCCGAAAAACCAAACGCTTTGTCATAGATGGGGGGGAATGACCTCCTTGCCCGTATTGTCTATATAGCCGTATTTGCCGCCTACCATACCATAAGTACCTCTTGTGGCTCCGACATTTACGGCAGCAAGACCTTCGCTGAATCCCGATGCCTTATCATATTTCAAGGGAATCACTTCTTTGCCCGATTTATCAATGAATCCATATTTACCGCCAAAAGCCCAACCAAGCTCGCCCTTTGTTGCACCTATATTCACCATTGCAAGCCCTTCAGTGAACCACCAGGCGTCATCGTACTTCAGGGGAATGACAATTTTCCCTCTCTGGTCAATAAAACCCCATTTATCATTCAATTGCACGCAACCCAAGCCTTCTTTAAAATCAAAAGCATTCTGATAAGCAGGAGATATTACTACCGTTCCGGCAGCATCCATATAGCCATATTTTCCGTTTTTGTCTTCAAATCGTTTTAAGTCTTGTGCGCGTACACTCATCCTTATGAAGAGCGTCATGCTTAACATTATAATTAATTTTTTAACCATGTTTTATTGTTTGTTTATCCCATTTGATTTTAGGCGTAGCTCCCGTTTGAGAATGGGATCCATCCTTATTTTACCATAAAGTGTTCTTGAAAACTTCTGACTAACGCTCACTTTACATCTTGAATATCCGGTTGATACAAAGCCAAGGTCATCGGTAGTCAACGCGAATTTATCAATTTGTTTTTTGATTCTTTTCACTAATCCGAGTTTTCTTTTCTGGTCAAGGAACAGGTAACCTTCGGGGTTGATGTATGCCTCGCCTTTAACTGCCATGTTCCAGATGATGACGGCCAGCTTTCGTGCGGTGGCGGAGATGGCCGACATTCTGCCTTTGCGGAAGCTGATGCGCTGAAAGAAATCTCTGAGCGGAGTGGAATCTTTTAGGTTGCCGATGGCATTGGCAGCATTGCGCAGAGCGATTTTCAGCAGGTTGCTGCCCTGGGGCACTTTGCTGGAAAGCAGCTTCCCGCCACTGACTTTGTTGTTGGGCGCAAGCCTGAGCCAACCGGTAAAATGTTTGGCAGTGGGAAATTTCCTGATGCTTTGGAGATTAAAACCGCATAGAGATTTTGCCAATAGGTTTCGGTGCTTTCCATGGCGATGGTGCGCATATTTTTTTCCGTGAGCCAGTCATCCATGTCAAAGAGGTCTTGATTGAAAACCCCGAATTCGCGGACATCATTTTCCTGTTGTCCGACCGCCACCCAATGGGAACGGCTGCCCACGTCAATGCCTGCGGCATGAGGGTTGACGACTTGCATGGCAATTGCATCTTCTTCATTCATGTTACAATGGTTTAAATGGTTAAACAAAAAAGCTCTAAAAGGATGTGCTTTTGGCAAAGCGAATATTCTGAACGTGGTATCCGTAAACTTTCGGATCCGCCACTGGAGTCATCGCAAACATCCCAACCAGGATTGCGCGCCCGTGCTTGGAAGCGACAATTCTTAAAACGGCCTTGCAAAGAGCCGCTCTAATTTATTGAAAAAACTAATTGGTTTCTCCCGTTAGCTCAAGGAGTCAATGGTGTGGTATAGGGGGGGATTGCCGCTAACGTTGACAATATGGTCAGTAAGGGATTACGGGCGATTTCATATCAAGGTACGCGAAAAGTTGAAGCGGACTGCAAACCCTCGCATACCTCTGAAACCCTTATTGGCTATATTGTGTGTTACCTGCTGTAATTTATTTATTTTCATCGTTTGTATATAAGACCAAAACTAAATCCATTACTGTCGTGTCCAGGATTTCTTTCTGCACTTGGATTATTTCCATTAGAAAAATGAATGTGCCAAACGCCTGCAGTGATATTCCAATTTGAATTCAGTTTGATTTCTGTTCCAATCCCATATTTAGGGCTTCCGTTTAGCTTTGTTCCCTCACGATAATCACCAAAAAAGCCAGAAGGTTGAGGAAACTCATTAAAAAAATATTGAAGTCCTGCACCACTTTGAAAGTAAAGTTTGAAACTTTCGTTATTGACAGGATAAAATCTGAAAAACGGACGAAGCCCTATTCCATAAGTTCGGTTCTCATTGTCGCTTACATATACCTGTGATAATTCCACACCAACAGACAGGTATTCTCTAAGGATATAATTTATGCCAATATTTAGATGTGTAATGTTTGAAAAACTGCCGTAATAACCCTTCGTGTAACCAATGTCGTTGTGAAAGCTTAGTCGGTTATCGAGAGAATCATTGCATTTCGTGAAAACGAGAATACCGGTTGCGGCAATCATTGGAATAAATAAGCCATTACCTGTATGCAAAGCAATAGGACTTATACCCAACGGATTCTGATACCATTTTGTGAATGGTGGAAATGTTCCAAATGAATTGTCAACCTGAGCATTCGTTGACTGTGAAAAACTTAGTGATATTGTAACGATAACAATTACCAATCTTCTCAATTCTAAATAATTCATAGTTCGTTGTCGTTTTTTATTATAGCAGGTAACGGTTGGCGGCTTGCCGCAGTGGGCGATTTCGGAGCACTTCACTGTCAACCAAGCACAAATGTTGATAGAAGCACTGCACTTGATTTAACCACATCAGCCCCCATTGTGGCAAACGGCTGTTGGCTGCTGGTGGTTTATATTCTGTCTTCGTCAATGTCTTTTTTCAAACTTGCAATTTTCAGTTTTTTATGTCGTATTAAGTATTTAAGGTCTGCTAAATTATCAATCATTAACTGCCGGTGGTAATAGTTTATATGTTCAAGCATACCAACAAGATTTGCCAAAATTCCCCAAAGTAGAGGTTCATTCTCAGCATTTTTTTCTTTATTGATTGTCCACTGCAAAGCAAAAACTATCGGTATCAGAATTATCAACAGCACATTTAATTTTTTGGTTATTCTAAAAAGTTTTAGGTTTCGTTCTTCGTTAAAAGATTTGTTTGTCAAACGGTATAATTTCAATTTCCAGTAGTGTTGTCCTTGAAAAAGGATAAAAGTCATCAGTACCACACCATAAATCAAAAAGATTGAATGGGATAATGGATAATTGTAAGCCACATATACAATGACCGAAGTAAATAAGTAAGCATTAAACCGCTCGGTAGGTTATACCATTGAAGGCGTTTTATCAACTTTGCTTTTGACATTTTTTAAATCTTCTAAATTCGCTTTTCAAAAATGGGTTCGTAAGCAAAACACCTAAAATTCCGGGTAAAAGGTATCCGATTAGCCAAATTTTGTATTCACTTCGCAAGTATTTATAGGTTGGTTGGTCAATAAACACCAAATAGTTATGCAGGATTACCCAAAAACCCCAAATAATAAAAACACGTGGCACGATATATCCTAATGTCTGGATAATAATTTTGCCTGTTGCATTCTTCAAATTAGGGTTGTCAGTACTAAAATAGAATTTTTTGAAGTCAGCAAAAGAAGCGTCATTGTCAGGAAAATTGTCAAACGGTTTGTAAAGGCTTAGATAGTTCAGGACAACCGTAGGAATAAGAATGAGAAGTGCAATTGTTATAAGCCCTGCCCACCCCATACCAAACAAAGACACCAATGGATTAAGTTCTCTGGAAAGGTCGGGGGTAATTTTGTATGTCAAAATACCGTCTAACACTCTTGTTAGAATTAGCAGTGTTAAAAGGATGAAAAATTCAAAATGTCTGTCGAACTGTTTCATTTCGCTTTACGGTTTATTTTACACTTGCAGCCAACGTTTTGCGGCTATGCGCTGTTTTAATGGCGTATAGCCGCTGTTAGCGGTAGTATTTTTATCTAATAATAGTTGGGGCATATTCATAAAATAAATTAGCACATTCACACCTGCCTCTTTTCATAAAAATATTGTTTTTTGATATTGAACGTGCAAAAATCAAATTTATCCATTCTTCAATTCTTTTAATTTCATCTTTATATGCAGGTTGAACCATATTTAATTGTAATTCGATGTGTTTTCTAAGAAAAAAACATATAAAGTCGGCAAGTTGAATTAATCCGACATGTTTTGAATCAACAAAATGAGGTACATCAATAATTTGGCTCATTTTTTCTTGGTAAGGCTTTTTATCGTAATAAGCATCCATCCAGTCTGGGGGAGATAACAGAAAATTTGTAAACTGGTGTTGCTCCCTCTGTTCTTGGTCAAAAATTAAAACAATAGATCCTTTTGGATTAATAGTTCTATTTTTACCTCTTGCTGCACCTTGAAATTTTTTCTGCAGCGATAATGCAATATGCATTGCCATAAATCTCCAAAGAGTACCTATTTCTTTTAGTCGCTTATTAGTATTAAGATCATTATAGAATTGTTGTTTATGAACCGCTGTATATACTACTTGATGTTTTCTATCATGCAACCATTTAAATATGGCTGTGATAATGTCTGCCCTTTGTGGACCTGTTAAATTCCTCCATGGGCTATTCCCAGAGTAAAAATCACGGGTGTGAATTTCATCGATTTCTTTTCCAGCTATTTGGCTCAACTCTACTAATAAATTGTTCCAATCTGCTTTTGTTAGCCTCATCCTATATGAATCAGCAATTACGCCAGCCATTACGGCAATTAGTTCTTCACCTGTTCCGCTTTCATCTATGTATACAAATTGCATAATCTACTCTTTTATATATTACCGCTAACGGGATTTTCGGCTAACGGCTGTCATCCGCAGCGGATAGATCCTGTTGAGGATTGAAGTTATGAAGAAGAAAATGAATTTAAAAACACTTAGCCTGCCAGCGGATGACAATACGCTGGCTCAGCCCCTGCACTAAGCTGCGGATGATGGACGTTAGCCTTATGTTGAGCGCTGAACGTGAGCGAACGTACTGAGCTACATGGGGCTGATAGCCGAAAATCCCGTTGGGCGCAAAACATACTACTACCCTTTGTAATTAAACCACTCAGCAAAACGCTCGCTCAAATAATGCTCTAACTATACCAAAATCTCTTTAACAGAAGGGGGGGGGCAACTAAATACGACTGCACACTGCTGAGCGAGCGTTTTGCGCCCAACGGTTTGGCTAAGAAACGTGCGGGTTTTGGAACACGTATCTGTCATCCGAGTACCGAGTTTTATTATGTGTTAAAATGTTTATCTTACTACGTTTGCCCGCATGTTTTCTTAGCCTTTGTTGGCGGGTCGTGCTTTTTATTTTTCCTTTTTTGTCGTCCACAGTGTCAACCGGCTCTAAGTCGTCTGTTCTGTCCATTTGTTAAAAGTCATCCGACATTTTAGTCAGTCGAGCGAGAGGCATTTTTAATGATTTCTTTTTGGCTTAGCCATGAAGCTCTTTTGCAAACTTTGGTCAGCGGTATGGTTTTGTGCGGTTTGCAAATGTGCTTGCATTGAGTTGCTATTTTAATATTCCAATCACGATTATTCCGATACACAATATAATGATGGCTATTCCAAATATTTTCAGGAGTTTTAGTTCCTTCTGATTTATTGAAAACTGACTGTTTACCTCTGCTTTGAACGCAGTCATGTCGTCTTTAAGAGCAGTAAGCTTGTTATTACTCTCCTTCTGATTCATGTCAAGTTTATAAGATAGAACTTTATGAGCTTCCTTTATTTCATCTTTTAAATCCCGGCCAAGATTCTCAAGTTTTGTCTGTGTATTTTGAAGTCCCTGATTGATGGCTGTTACAGCAGCGTCAAGTTTGTCAAGGCGTGTCGGAAAATCAACCTTGTCAATTTTGTCAATGAGTTTCTCTGCTCTTCCAACCAGTTCTTGATATTTAGCGGTCAGGTCTTTGACCTCTTGCAACTGCTCTTTGTACTTATCTTGCAGTTCATGTCCATTTTTTGTAATGTCTTTTGCAAGCTGTTTTGCATCTTCAATATGCTTTACAGCACTGTCAAGTCTTGAAAGTTCAGACTGTAATGATGCCAGTTCTTTATGTATTTGTTCTTTCATATTGCGTTAGAAACTTGTCATTGAACTGCTTTAACCAATCGTTATGGTGGTTCAGCAGAAGTAGTTCTGTTATTTCCGTAACTGTGCTGTCCAGTTTGGTATTATATTTCAGTAGGCTATTCTTGAATGTATAAACCGCATTATAGAAGCTGTCAAATTCCATTTCTTTGCTCTCTTTGAATATCCTAAAACCGTTCATTGCTTCTTCTGCGGCTTCTCGTATAAAGAATTCGTTTGTAGAGTTAATGAGGTAAAGCGAAAATGACTTGAGTAGAAGTAATGCTCCATTGTCAGGATTTTCGGTAAGCAACCGGACACATGCACCTCTCAAGTGTTTCAAATTGTCAATGTTACCTTCGGTTTCGTCAATATACTTCCAAACCAAGTCAATACTGAACTCCTTTCCTTCTTCTGTTTCTTCCACTAAAACGGGATAGTATTTGGAGTTGAAATAGACATCTAAATACTCCCGAAACGCCTTATCTCCTTTGTTTATGGATTCGTTGCAAGCGTCTTCCATTGCGTCAATGGCCGCCTTTCTCTTTTTAGCTATCTCGCTGTAAACAAAGTCGATGAGATACCCCAAGCATTTTTGTATGACACTGTTACCCTTATAGTCGTAAACATCTTGTAATACTTTGGCGGCCCTTTCCTCTGACAAATACCGTCTTAAATATTTGTGTAGATGATTGATGTACTCTCGGTCTTCTTTTTTGGAAACAAAGAGTGTCAGTGTCTTGGAGTTGTAATCCACTTCATAATCGTCAACTACCCCAATTGTGGAAAGGCGGTAAACGGCCTTGAAAGTGTCGTGTTCGTTCCTGAGTTTTGGGAATAGCTTTTTGACCTCTATGCCAATTTCTTCTTGAAATCCAATGCTTCGGCCAGTAGCTTTGTAGAATTCTTTTGAAAGGTTGGCAAGAAAGTCTTCTCCATTAAAACAATAAGCGCTTGCTTTTTTAACGATACGCTCCGTAAATTCATCGGCAGCATTTCTTTTCAAGAACTCTGTGATGCGCTTGATTTTGTCATTTCGAAAACCTACTACAATTGGAGATAAGCGTTCACCAACTTTGGCTTTCGCAAGGAGTTTTTCGATTCCCGGAGCGGGCTTGGGTTCTATCTCCTCAGTTAACCAGGTAACAAGGTTTCTGTTGGTAGGCCGGTTGTTCTCAATGAGTGATTTGAGTTGGGTTAACGTTCGATTGGATTCCATAAACTCAAAAGTTCTTGTGTCAGGATGAATTGACAGGTTATTCAAGTCAATATACCCGTATCCTCTTTGGAACGCTTCATTCAGATACAACCTTGTCGGATTGTCTTTTGGCCAGAAGTTCAAATATGCATTGATGCCAAGTTCATTTTGCAGTTGTTCAGTTAGCTCGTTGGAATAATTGTCTGCCGGAAAAGTGATTTCACTCAGAATTTCATAGATAACTGATTTCTCTTTCAATTCTCCTTTAAAGGAATTTTGGTAAAAACTCTCCAGTATTTCCTTGTCAGAACTATGCTGGCTGTAAAGAATATAACATAGAGCATTCTTTCTATCCCTGCCAGCACGTCCGGCCTCTTGGTAAAATCCTTCGATTGAACTTGGATAATTGAAATGAACTGTAAAGCGAACATTGGGTTTGTCTATACCCATTCCAAACGCTTTAGTAGCAACAAGAAGGTTTAGTTCATTGCGCAGAAACTTCTCTTGGGAGATTTCAGACATCTGTTCCTCTTTCTCTATTTCTTCATCATTCTCTACCGATGAACCCATGTAGGTTCCAACTTTGACAAAAGGTAACTCTCTTGATATTTTTGCGCTGACACTTTTGACACCACTGTTAATTCTTTCGCTTTTGTGTGGGCAAAAGACAAGACCTGCATTTATATACTTTCCTTTCTCATCAGCTTTAAAGAAACTGTTTGCTCTGTAATTTTTCAAAGCGTGAGGATTGTTATTAATACTTTCTAATTCAAATGGCACATTACGGATTAATTCAAGCAAATGAATTTGCTTTGCTTCTCCAACTGCCTGTTTAACCATGAAAGCATTGTTGGGATTTTCAACAGATTCCAAGTCAATCGGAGTTGAAATGACTTTATAGTGCAATTCCGGTCTCTCCATTCCTTGTGAACACAAGACGCCTTCATAACCAATATCCAGTTCTCGTTGAACATCAGAAAGCACATCAAAAGAAGCAGTTGCAGTCAATCCGACAATTGGAATGGACGGTGCAAACTCACTGTTTTTGCTGCTCTTTGTTGCATCTTTTCGTTTGCAATACACTCTTGCGTTTCGACCTAAACGCAAATATGAAGTTCTGAAATCGTGTCCCCATTCTGAAACGCAATGTGCTTCATCAACTACGCAATAGCTGAAATAGTTATGAAATCTGTCAGTCATTTCCGTGATTTTATCCCGGAATGACTTTATTTGAAGTCGCTCAGGGGATATAAATGTGAAAAGCACTTCGGCATTCACCATTTTGTTGGTGGCCAGTTCTCTTTCTTTAGCCGTTTTCAGCGATGAGTTGATGAATACCGCAGCGTCAATATTATTTCGTTGTAGTCCTTCGAACTGGTCTTTCATCAGAGATTTTATTGGGTCAACGATTAAGGCAATGCCCGGTTGAAGCAAAACCGAAAACTGATAAGTCAGTGATTTTCCTCCTCCTGTTGGAAGCAGGCCAACAACATTTTCAAGCTGAAGTGTGCGATTCAAAATTGACCGTTGTCCAGGTCTAAAACTTTCTTTGCGAAAAATGTCAGCCAATAGAGATTCAAGGGCATTTTGCCGTTCCTTGATGCTGTGTTCGTCTTCGTATGATTCTGTAATTTCCTGAGTACGGTAGTTCGTGTTTTCATCTACCAAAATCGGGGCGTACTTGATTAACTCCGTAGTGTAAAATCGCCTTTTAGAAACAGGCGCATAAGATGATTTTATAATGGCATACCCTCTTATGGCATTGTGTGTATATTCATCAGATTTTATTATACTTCTTTGAAGTATAGAACAGTCAATAAGAAAATCGAATTGCTTATTCCCAATTTTACCAATATCCTCAATCTTTGATTGGTGTTTTCTGTTGAGTTTACAAGAGCGGAATTCCTGAGTATTGAACACTTGTAATTTGACTTCCGGGAACTTTCTTCCCTTTCCTTCAAGCGTCAGCAGTCTATCGAGTAGCCGCTTTAAATCCTCAATCGCCAAATAGGCACCGGGAACATCACGTTCTATAATCGCAATATTCCATTCTTCGTCCTTCAAACTCAAATAGTCAGCCGCTAACCATTGCAGAATTACCTTTTGAATTCTGGCAATTGCAAAAGGAGTGAGGGCAAATTGTAATGCGTCTAATCCGGATTTATGCGAGTATATGGGGGTTTGATAGTTCTCTTGGATTAAAGCGAAATAGTCATTATCTGCAAACTGCTTTATCGGGGCAATTGCTTGAGAAATATTTCTGAAGTCGGCTGTTGTAATTCGAACCGTTTTTTCCCAATTTGCTTTGATAGCTGCATCGTCACGTAAATCGTCCAATTGCTTTTGTGTTGTTTCTTGATGTTGTGGACCGTCAATTTCAATTATTTGTCCTTTTTTGCCATTGATAGGAAAAGGAAGTTCTAATGCGAAATCGGCATGCTGCATGCTAAAATTGTTTATTGCACCGGTCAGATAACGTTCAAACCCTTCTTGAACATCGGCGGCAAAGCGTAATATGGATTCGAAATTTCTTTGAGGTTCTATAAGTTGAACAAAATGTTGTCCCAGATATTTCGGAATAATTGAGAACAGAAATTCTTCCTCATACTGGCTACCCAACCGTTCCCAGGATTCAGCAAAACGTTCATACTGGTCGCTGCTTTTGATTCTAGGGTCAATGATGTGAAAAGCCCGTAATAAGAGTTTTTCAAAGTCAGGGTTGTCTGTTTTGCAAGGGAATGAAACGGTGCCTACTTCATCCGTAAATTTCTCAGTTAACCCAAAGACTTCAACAAAGGATTGCTCAATAAAGATTGACGGTTTTGTAGGCAACCCTCTTGAAAGGATGTTGTTCGCAACCGCAATTATTGGGTCAACATTGTCTCGTTTCTGTTCAAGATTTGTTTTGATTTCAAAATAGGAGAGGTATTTAGTCAAACCTGCAAGATGTGTTTTGTATTCTGTGTCCCGAAAGAGGTCAGAAATGCCGTCAAGTATGTATCCTGCTTGTTGTTGCATCGTGTCTTTCTATTCAATATGTCAGTGCGCTGGCAAAATTTGGCTCTTTTGCAAAGTTTGGGTGGTGCGGTTGGTTTGTGCGGCTTTGCAAATGTGCCAAATGTGCGGTGGCAGAAATTATTAAAAATGCGAAGCGGGGGCTTTTTATTCTCTCTTCTTTGTCAGTCGTACATGTCCGTGTCCGGTTGTACTGTCGGTCAAGTCGAGTTAGTCCGGTCGTAAAGTCGGTCTGTGTCAATTTATATTTGTCGATACTCGTCATTGTCAAAGTGTCCGATGTCCTGTTTTGCATGACCGCCAACGTTCTGCGGCTATGCGCCGTTTTAATGGCGTATAGCCGCTGTTAGGCGACGTATTAGTTCATTTTATTCTTGATAAATTCTCTCATTAATTTTATTGATTCTTGAAGTTGCCCAAATGTAAATCTATTGTTTAATTCATTTTCGGGATGATGAATTTGATGTCTGATAAACTCACTTAAAACTTTATCTTCTTCAATTACTTGTCCATTTCTTTCACGTTTATATTTTAACATTTGTTTGCCCTCCTTATACTCAACTAGTTTACCTTCACTTTCAATATATCCATATAGTTCATTATGGTATTCTTCGTCAGCTTCGCCAAAAGCCAAGAAATTAACTTCATTTAAACTTGGATATGGTAATTCATTTTTATCAATATTTATTACTTCAACTTTTCCATTTATATTTCTAAGGAGTTTTAATTGTTCAAATTCTAAGAGTTTAACAATTGCAGGGCTGTGGGTAGTCAATATGATTTGAGTATTATTAACATTTGACAATGATTTAAAGGCCTTGATTAACATTCTTTGATGTTCAGGATACTGAGAAGTTTCTGGCTCTTCAATTCCGTAAATTATATTTGGAACATTCTTTTCTTGTTGTCTACGTTCTGCTTCAGCCCTAAAAAAATTTAGCAGGACTAGACGTTTTATCCCACTACCTCGTTTGTTTATTGGGATATCTTCATCTCCAGAAATTGAAACATTTTTAAATACATCAGCCCATTTTAGAGTTTCTGCTTGTGGAATTACAGGATTTAAGCTATTGGCAACATCGGGGTTCATTTCCCTCAATTTAGATAGCGTTCTTTCAGAAACCTCTTTTAATTTTTTTTCTACTTCTGATGCAATTTCATTGAACTTTTGTTTTAAACCTTCATTACTCAAAATTTGCCTAACAGCTTCTTTTAATGGATCCTGCACCTCATTATCACTATCACTGTTCTTTCGATCGGACTGAAAAAGAGCGTAAAGAGGCATATAGTTCTTAAGCTGTTCCCAAATATTTTTAGCATCTTCTTTTGAAGCATCAATTTCAATTTCATTTAATTGCAAGTCATTAGCATAATAATTCCAAATTGCTTTTCTGACTACTGCGTTTCTAGTTTTGCCTTCACATTCTATTTTATTTGATTCAAGTACTTTTTTAAGATCACTATTTTTCTTTAATAATAAATCAGAACAATTTGGGTTAGTTGGATGGTTTGCCCTAATAAATACCTTTTCTTTTCCACCATTAGGATATTTTTTAATAATTTCTAATAATCCATCAGAATTAAGAAGGTACTCATCTCTTAATGTTGTTTGATTTGTTGAATCTATTATAATAGTCTCAGGTAAATCATCGAAAATCACAGTTATTTTTATTTCTTCATTTTTTTCATCTCTGGCTAATTTATTCACATCATTAGAATCAATCTTAATTGAACCCTTTCCCTCATTAAAGAAAATATCTAAGGCTTCTAATATTGACGATTTACCAATATCATTCTTGCCAACAAAAGCTGTTAAATTGCCAAATTCAAAAACTGTCTCTTCTTTGTAAGCCCTGAAGTTCTCAAGTTTCAGTTTTTTAATTCTCATATTTTAATCCTCTTAATATGTCGCCTAACGTTTTGCAGCTACCCGAAGGGCGGGACTTTTACCACAAAACTTGATTTGAAAATCTAATGTTTGATTAACCACAAAACTGTCTTTGGAACGCGAAACCCCGCCTTTTGGGTAGGTGCTGTTATGCGTATGTTTTAATCAAGTCCGTCAACATCTAATTCCCAATAAACTTTAGTATTATAGTCGTAAGCACTTATTGAACTTGGGTCATCAATTTCTTCATCATCTAATGTTAATGTAATATGACCACCATTGCTAAAAGTAATGATTGCTTCATCACCATCAAATTCTACTGTCACATTGTAATATTTTCTTGTGCTATATGAATATGCTGTGCAATCATACTCTGTTCCATCAATATTTTGTCCCTTATATTCTGCTCCATAAACAAACTGTAATAGAAAACAAGTCGTTATAATAATTACAACAATTCTTTTCATAATTCACTTATTTTTTCTTCTATTGTATGGGCTTTTGTTAGTTGGATTCAGAGAAATGTCAAGGTTGCTCGCTTTTGAACGAATAGCATCTTCACTTCGTCCGAGTTCATAGGCAATTAAACCAGTAGGAGTATTTCCTTTAACTAATTTTTCTAATTTACTAACATCACTGTCAGTCCATTGTTTACAGTTGTTTTTTGGTGTCTTTGCCATAATTTAGTTTTTAAAATGAACAGGGCAAGTTTGTCTCCTGCCCTGTTAGAATTATTTCTCATTTTGGGTCCCAAGAGCTTTTATTGTTCCATTTGTTGTTGTCGGGAGTTGTCTTAAAATGAGGTTCAACATATGTCCCGTTACTTTTCATATAACCGTTCTGCATCTTTAACTGTCCACCGTTGTTATAATTTCTTTCCTGTTTCGGTTGTGAATAAGAAGGAGTAAAATAACTTGGTGTCGAGTAACTCGGTGTTGAATAGCTTGGTCTCGAGTAACTATTGCCATACATTTCTTTGTTGGCTTTGTAACGCATATCAGGTGTGCCGTCCTTTTTTGTCTGGGCGTTTACACCTAATGCTGTTATAGTCAACATTACTGTCAAGAAAAATAATTTTTTCATTTTTTCTGTATTTAAACTTTGCCTACTCTAATCAGTTTTCGGCTTCCCTGTGCTTACTCATTTATTTGGTGTCGGTTTTCAGCTATATCCGACTTTGGGTTGGTCAGCCCCGTTTGACCGCTTTGTCGTTTTGCAAAATTACGCATAACGGTTCTGGCTAAGAAACGTGCGGGTTTTGGAACACGTCTCTGCCAGCCGGGTACCAAAGTTTGTTAGGTGTAAATATATTCATTTTACCGTGTCAGCCCGCATGTTTTATTAGCCTTTGTTGGGCGCAGTTTTTTTATTTTCTTTTTTGGTCGTCAACGGTATCAATTTCTGTCTTGGGCATGGAATCAGCCTTTTTGGTTTGGTCTGAAGCTTTCAGTCGGTGCTGTATATGGCTGTTCAGGTGTCCGTTCTTGTCTCTCAGGTGATTTTAGTGATAGTGCTATGGCAACTATAGACGCAATAAGGCTCAATGCCGATATGATTAAAGGCCACCAGCGCATCTTGACGTACCACTTGGACATAATTGCGTCATTGCGTAGTTTGTCTGTCTGTATGCGCTCGATGTCGTCTTGGGCTTGTCGGTCTTTAGCAAGTCTGTCAACATGGGCAAGCCAACCACCAGTGTCTTGTACTTGTCTGCCGAAGTCGGTGATGACCATTCTGTGTCTTGGGTCGAGAGCGTCTGCGAGTCCCTCCGCCTAAAGTCGGTCAACGTACTTTGGATATGTGTACTCGTCAAGGTCAAGATGTTGTTTTATGAATGAAGCAACGGTCAATGTACCAGGGTCAGCGTCTGATAAGGCAGAAAGTATCTTGTCTATGATTTGGTCGTCTGTCATTTTTGTATTGCGCCCAACGGTTTGCAGATTTGCGATGGGCGGGCTTTTCAGCACAAATGTTCATTCGGAGAATCGAACTTTCTGCAACCACAAAACTTTCTGCGGAGCACAAAACCCCGCCTATTGCAAATGTGCTGTTACCAGCTGGGCTATTCGGTTTATGTTCTATTGTGTCAATCATATTCGTTCCCAAATTTCTCTTGCTAATTGTCTTGCTTGAAGTCCGTAACCATTAACCTCTCCAGAGTTTAAAACAATTTTCTGTCCGTCTTGATATTTTGGATTAAGCCTTTTGTCAGCTAACCCGTTATTGTGCATTAAACAATTTCTAATGTCATTTACAAACTTTATGTCAACCAAAAGGTTGGGCGAAAGTCCAGTGAGATTTTTTTCAATAAATTTTATTTTCTCGGAAAAAGTCAGTCGTCTTGATTGCTCGTTAGCAAGTGCTGGAATTAAAGTGTCACCCTTTTCTCTTATTGTTTTAAGTGTAACCTTACAGTTGTTTTTGTCAGGGTAAGTTGTCAAGATTTTAGCAATACATTTTGTCATGAAGTCCTCAAAATGTGAAAACCCTAGTAGTAGTGCAGAAGTCGTAATGTGGTTTGAATAGTTTGCATACTTACCGTCATACAACTGTTCAATTGTCAAGCCCATGTTGAAACGATCGTGTTGTTTTATTTGATTATAAACTTGCTCGTCCGAAACGTCCAAGAAACCTATTAGTAGGTTTAGTTGATTTACTAAATAGTCAAAGTCGTTCATCTGTTTGTCTTATCGTTTTAGCTGTTGTTTTTAGCTGTCAGTTCGGTTTATCAGGGTCGTCAAGCCTTGCTGGTAACGGTGAGTATATGCGCTGTGTGCCTGTGTTGCGCCTGCGGCAGGGACATAGTCGCATATACAATGTTGGGCGTTTGCATTTTTATTCTCGGTACTTTTGGTTTAGTTGGTCTGCTACCCAATTTAGACTTTCGCTACTTTCATCTGCAAGCACTACTTGGAATCTTGCTCCAAAGTTATTTTTGTCCTGATAAGTGCCTACTATAATGTTCTTACTCCCATCTGGTTTGACTGTAAAACCAATACCCTTGATTGATTGCTGTCCGTGATAAGATAAAGACCAACAAGTTTTAATCCACTTGTTTTCTCTCCAAACTTTTTCTACAAAATCTTTGAAACCTATCGGATAATGGTCGTCCCTAAATGTGGGTTCTTTACGCTCACTATCGCTAAGTGCTTTAACATTTACAACTTTTGGATAACGAAGCCTAAAAGAAGTCAAATAAAGTTGTCCGATTGCGTTAAGTTCAAAAACAGGCTCATTTTCTATCTCTATTTCTGTTAGAAATACTCTTAGTTTTTCGTCAAAATTATCAAGTTCACTTTTAGCGTAAGACTTTCCACGCTCAAAGTCGGTCAAAATATCGGAATTTCGTCCAAGAATATCGTAATCCAAAGAAATCGGCAAGGGTGGGAAATCTATGATTTCCGAAAATCTTTCGTGTTTGTAATAAACAGGAATATCTAATGCTTGTCCTATCAATACAGCAACAGCAATTTGTGCCTTATAACCGCCTGTTGCGTCTATTGCTATGGTTTCGTTTCCAAATCGTTTTATATAGTCGCCAACTATTCTAACAAGGTTTCTAAGTCCGTGAATTTTGAAGTTTTTGGGTTCTGCGTCTTGAAGTTGCTCTATTACCTTAAATTCAACTTGTTGCAGGTTCAAATCATCTCTATTTTCAAAATACTTTTTCAATACATATCCTGTGTTCTTTCCTGCTTCCGTATCAGAAACAAGTAGAATGAGATTGTTCAGTTCAAGCCACTTTTTCTTTTTGGCTTCTTCTATTGTATTGATTTCTGCACCACAGGTTCTATTACTTGGATTTACTTTGAGAAGTTCTTTGGCTAATTCATTCCAATTACTGTTGTCAAATTGAGTTTTAATTTCTTCCCAATTTTCAGGACACTCAGAACTACTTTCTGAAAGTCGTTTTAAGTTGCTTTCAAACAGACTTGTTCCTACGGTACAAATTAGTGTATTTCTCATTTTGTTGTTTTTTCATTTTTAATGTAACGCCCAACGGTTTAGTATAAGCGTAGTGCGGGATTTTAGAAGCACTTCACTTGCAGTTTGCACTAAACTTTATTAGATGCTAAAATACTTAAATATAGCGATTCAGCCCGCATTACGCTTATACAATGTTGTAAGCTGGCTTTTTCTCTTTTTTATGTAATTATTTCGTGTTCAGGACAGTCCACTCTGATTTCAGATTCGGCAAGCTTTGTTTTTAATAAATTGCAATAATGTATTCCGTTTTCGGAATTATAGTATGAACAAGTAAAACACATTCTTTGGATGGTAATGATACCTGATTTGTTTAAATCATAAATCAATTTCAATAAGCCATTGAGCATTGCTGTTTTTTGTTCCTGTGTCAGTTTTTCAATGGGCTGTTCAATTGAAGAAGCAAAGAAGGATGCTTTTTTGGCTATTTTTTTTCCTTCGTTAGTAAGTGAAAGAGTATAGCTTCTTGTGTCATTAGAGTCAGTTTCTTTGTTTACTAATTCTTTGGCAAGTAACGCCCTAACGCTATCACTAACCGTGGCTTTGGTCATATTGAATTCGTCAGCCAAATAACTCACTTTGCATTTTTCTTGGGCGTGAAATTGTATGAAAATCAAAATTTGAATTTGAATAGGACTTAATGAGTTTTCTTTGCTTTCATTCCATAGCAATACTCTGAATGCTTCCGAAATTCGTTCCAAAGCCACCACAATTCTGCTTTCAATTTTTTGGTTTTGCTCGTTTAGCTCAAAAGATGATTGTTTCATACTGATTGAATGTTATGTAACATTAAACGAGCAATGTTACCTGCTCTTAATTTTGCTTCATTTGCTTTATCTCCTTGGAAAAGTTCATCTACAGTTGCCGTAAATAAATGAAGCCATTCTGAAAATTCTTTATCAGTCATTTCGGTTATCTTACTTAAAGCAATGTGTTTTTGCATTGGGTTTCCCGAAAAACTATGTTCTCCTAATAAAATACTTGCCAA